>JBMLRS010000371.1:0-6900 GCA_049240905.1 Elsteraceae bacterium | reverse complement strand
CGGCCAGGGCGATGCCCCATCCCGCCGTCGCCAGCATGTCGAAGACCGCGTCCAGCTCTTGGCTAGCGATCAACAAAGTCAGCCCGGCCACGCCGGCCAACGCCGCCATCCAAGCAAATCGGTTCAAAATCGTCCCTGGCGATAGTCTCGGGCAAACCGTCCGAGACGGCGGCGGGACCTTAACCCGGAACGCGACGGATTGGCAGGAAAAGAGCGCGCGCGCCGCGCCCTGCGTCAGTCGGTCTTCAAGGCCGGGCGCGCGTCGCCCAGCGACAGCAGGAATTCGAGCGACGCCGCGATCTCCAGCAGGCGGTCGTCATGGAATCGCCGGGCCATAAGCTGCATCGAGGTCGGCATCCCGTCGGGATCGAAGCCGGTCGGCAGGTTGATCGCCGGGACCCCCAGCAGGTTCGCCGGCGCGCGGGCCTGCCGCAGATAGCCGCGCAGCACCGCCGCCTCATCGTCGATTCGCGGCGGCGGGTCCAGGCTCGACAGACAGGCGACGACGTCGACGTCGCTCATGATCTCATCCCATTGCGCGATCAGGGCGGCGCGATGACGCTGGGCGCGCAGATAGTCAGCGGCCCTGATCTCAGCCCCGCCCAGCAGCCGCGTGCGCGCGAGCTTGCCATAGTCCTGCGGCCTGGTCGCAAGATCGCCCTCATGAGCTGCGAAACCTTCCGCGCTCAGGATCACTCGCGTGACCGATTGCCAGAAGCCCAGCGGGGCGAAGGAGACCTCGACGATCTCGGCGCCCGCCTCGGCCATGCGCGCCAGGGCCGCCTCGAACGCCGCGATCATCGCGGGGTCGCCGGTCATCTCCCCCTGATGCCAGCAGCGCGCCGCCCCGACCCGCAGGCCCTTCAGCGACGCCGGCTCCAATGGCCGCGGCAGTTCGTTCGCCATCACCGTCACCATCGCCGCGACGTCGGCCACGCAGCGCGCCATCGGGCCGACCGCGTCCAGCGACCAGGCCAGCGGGTAGACGCCCGCGCGCGACACGCGGTCATAGGTCGGCTTGAACCCGACGATCCCGCATTGCGCCGCTGGATTGCGAATCGATCCCGCCGTGTCGGTGCCGACCGCGAGCGGGAAGAAGCCGGCCGCGAGGCCCGCGCCTGATCCGCTGGAGGAGCCGCCCGGGAATTTTGTCAGATCCCAGGGATTGCGCGCCGGGGGCCAGGGCAGGTCGAAGGAGGGGCCGCCGATCGCGAATTCATGCGTCGACAGCTTGCCCAGCATCACCGCGCCGGCCTCCGTCAGGTGGCGCGTCACCGCCGCGTCCTGTTCGGCGATCCGCTCGATCCCCAGCTTGGAGTGGCAGGTCGTGGGCAAGCCCGCGACGTCGATGATGTCCTTCAGGCCATAGGGCACGCCATGGAGCGGGCCGCGGTCGCGCCCGTCCGCCAGTTCGCGGTCCGCCGCTTCGGCCGCCGCCAACGCGCGATCCGGGGTAACCTGGATGAAGGCGTTGACCTTGGCGTCCAGCGCCGCGATCCGAGCCAGCAGCGCCTCGGCCCAACTCCTGGCGGTCAGCTTTCCCGCGCGCAGCGCAGCAGCCCCCTCCAGCGCGCCGATCCAGATTGGGTCCACCATCATCAAAAACCCAGCTTCACCGCGGGCTCCAGTCCTGGCGGCAGATCGCGCGGCAGCTTTGCGATATGCAGATCCATCGAGCGCACAGCCGCTAGGAAGTCCTCCGCGACCTCATCGGTGGTCAGAACGACGCCGATCAGCGCGGCCCGGACTTCGGCTTCCTCGCGCTCCGTCACGAGACGCCAAGCTTCTGCACTTCCTCGCGCACCATCTGTTTGATCTTCTTCTCCATCGCCACGAACTCGACTGAGGATCGGTCGCGCGGATGCGGCAGGTCGACGTCGAACACGGCGCGGATCGCGCCCGGCCGGGTCGCCATCACCACCACCTGATCGGCCAGGAAGATGGATTCCGAAATGCTGTGGGTGACGAACACGATGGTCTTGCGTTCCGCCTCGCAGATCTTCAGGAGCTCTTCCTGCAGCACTTCGCGCGTCTGAGCGTCCAGCGCGCCGAACGGCTCGTCCATCAGCAGCACCGACGGGTTGTTGGCCAGCGCCCGGGCGATCGCCACGCGCTGCTTCATGCCGCCGGACAGTTCCGACGGAAACTTGCCTTCATGCCCCGCGAGGCCGACCATCGCCAGATAATGGGCGGCGATCTTCAACTGCTCGGCCTTCGGCTTCTTTTTGATCATCGGCCCGAAGGCGACGTTGTCCAGCGCCGTGCGCCAGGGGAAGAGGGCGTATTCCTGAAACACCACGCCGCGATCCGCCCCGGCGCCGCTGACCGCGACGTCATCCACCAGAATCCGCCCCTCGCTGGGCGGGATGAACCCGGCGATCATGTTCAGCAACGTCGATTTCCCGCAGCCGGACGGTCCCAGCAGGCAGGTGAAGCTGTTCTCCTTCAGGGTGAGGTCGACCGGACGCAGGGCCAGCACATCGTCGCCATAGCGCTTGGAGGCGCCCTCGATCTTGATTTTCGCCTGCATGGCTCAGTTCCGCCCGGTCTTGCGCCAGCGCAGCAACCGCGCCTCAAGCTGGCGCAGGCCAAAATTGAAGACAAAGCCGATCAGGCCGATCACCGCCGCGCCCAGCAGCATGTTCGACACCAGGAAGAAGGTGCGGGCGTCATTGATCAGGAAGCCCAGGCCGGAATCGGACGCGATGAACTCCGCCGCCACGATCACGAAGAAGGACAGGCCGAAGCCCAGCCGAAGCCCCGTGATGATGCTGGGCGTCGCCGCCGGCAGCACGACGTAGCGGAAGATCTCCCCGCGCGAGGCTCCCAGCGAAGCGGCGGCGCGCACCAGCACGGGATCGACATATTTGATCCCCTCCACCGTGGTGGTGAAGATCGGAAAGAACGCCGCATAGGCGATGAAGGCGATCTTCGATTGCTCGCCGATCCCGAACCACAGCACCATCATCGGCAGGAAGGCCAAAGGCGGGATCGGGCGCAGCAGCTCGATCACCGGATCGATCACGTTCTCCAGCAGCTTTGATCGCCCGACCAGCGTGCCAACGCCCACGCCCATCACCGCCGCGATCAGGAAGCCCTGGATCACGCGCGACAGGCTGGCCGCGATATGGCGTTGCAGCTCGCCTGAGATCATCATCTCCAGCCCGACCGCGAAGGCCGCCGTCGGCGGCGGCAGCAGGATCGGGTTGAAGAACTTGAAGACATGGACGTTCAGCACGCTCAACGCCTGCCAGCCCAGAAAGAACATGCAGATCGAGGCGAGTTTGATCAGGTTCGCGCGCCACGCCGCTCCCCTGCGCGCGCGGGCCGCCGGCGCCGCGCCGCCATCGAGCGAGACTGACGTCATCTAACGCTCCAGGCTCAGCTCTTCGGCTTCCAGGTCACCAGCGCCGGATCGATCGACCGCAGGATCTTGGGCTCGAACACGGCTTCCGGCGTCACCGGGGCCGGCACGCGCTTGATGCTCAACGCCCAGTCGCTCTGGAAGGCGATGCTGGTGGCGAAGGAGTCATCCATGGTCAGCCCGTACTTGTTGGCGCTCGTCATCACCTTCAGCGGCTCGGCGTCGATGCGCAACTGCTTCTCCAGCGCGGTCAGCGCGGCCGGGCGATCCTTCGCCAGCAGGTCCGTCGCCTTCAGCAGCGCCTTCACCACGGCCTTCAGGGTGCCGGGCTTCTCATCGATCCATTTCTGCGAGGCCAGAAGGGTCGAGTGGTTGTATTGCAGGCGATCGGCGAACGGCAGCTCGGTCATCACGCCGCCCTTCTGCATCGACACGCCCGTAGCATACATCGAGCCGCCCAGGGTGGTGACGCGATAGAGGTTCGGCTGCCAGCCCAGCATGCCCTGCACTTCGCCCTTGGAGGCGGCGACGATCCCCTCCGACGGGTTCATGTTGATCAGCTGCACCTTCGACATGTCGAAGCCGTAGGTCTTGGCCAGCTTGGCCAGGATCAGGATCTGCGAATTGCCCTGGGTGTAGGCCAGCTTCAGGCCTTCCAGCTGCTTCGGCTCGGTGATCTTGACGTTGGGGCTCAGCGCGAAGCCCTGGGTCTCGGCGATGTCGGCCAGCGGCGCGATCGTCTTGATCGGCAGCTTCTGGCCGCCGAACACGATCTGCGTGAAAGTGCCGCCGGTGCCGATGTTTTGATCGCCCCCGGCCATCACGGTCAGCGTGTCGGCGGCGGACTGCAGCCAGCGCACCGTGACGTCCAGCCCTTCTTCCTTGAAGTAGCCATAGAAATCGGCGATCGCGACCTGGGCGCCCAGCTGCGGGTCGCGCACGGCGGCGATTTCAATCGCCTTCTGCTCGATCGCCTGCCCGAACGCGGTGGACGCCATCGCCATGAACCCGGCCGCCGAGGCCGCGCAGATCCAGGAAAGGGGAAGGGGTCGCGCGGTGCTGTTCTTGGCCATGACGGGCTCCAATATGGGGAATTTCTCCAATACGTGAAGCAAACTCCGTGCCCGATGGAGCGTCAAGGCGGATTCGTCGACTTCTAACCGCCTCAGAACGTCAGCGCCGCTCCGTCGCTGCGCGGATCATTGGCGCCTTCCAGCACGCCGGTGGGCAGGCGGGCGATCATGCCGGCGTGGCCGGCGGTGTCGGAATAGGCGGAAAGGCGCTCCACATCGTGGCCGGCGGTCTTCAGCGCGGCGAAAACGGCGTCGGGGAAGCGCTCCTCCAGCTTCAGCGTCATGGATTCCTGGCCCCAGGTCTTCCCCAGCAGCCAGCGCGGGGCGGAGATTGTCTGTTGCGGGGTCTGGCCGAACAGGGCGTAGCGGGTGAAGATCTCCGCTTGGAACTGGGGCTGGCCGTCGCCGCCCATCGAGCCGTAGATCATCTCGCGCCCGTCCTTGAATCGGGCGAAGGCGGCGTTCAGCGTGTGGAACGGCCGGCGGCCAGGGGCCAGAGCGCGTCGCGCCTGGGGATCCAGCGAGAACGCCATCCCCCGGTTCTGCCACACGATCCCGGTTCCGGGGCTGACCACGCCGGAGCCGAACTCCCAGTAAAGCGACTGGATCAGGCTCACGGACCGGCCTTGCCCATCCGTCACGCCCAGCCAGATCGTGTCGCCCTTGTCCTGCGCCTGACCCCAGGAGGCGGCCTTGCTGGGATGGATCTCCGCCGCCTGCTCCGACAGGAAGGCCGTGCTCAGGAAAGCGACGGGGTCGGCGGTCATGCGGCCGGGATCGGCGATCTCCGCGTCGCGCACGGCGAAGGCGCGCTTGGTCGCCTCCACCATGGCGTGGATATGGGCGTAGCCGTCGGGAACCTCCACATTCATCCGGCAGAAGATCCCGAGGATCATCAGCGAGGCGAGGCCCTGGGTCGGGGCAGGCACATTGTAGACCGTGCCCATCGGCAGATTGATCGACAGCGGCGCGGCAATCTCCGCGAAGAATTTTGCAAGATCCTCGCGGCCGACCAGCGCCCCGGCGGCGGACAGATCACGGCCCAGGGTCTGGCCCACGTCGCCGCGATAGAAATCGGACAAGCCCGCCTGCGCCAACTGCTCCAGGGTCGCGGCCAGGGCGGGGTTCTTGAACAGGCTCGCGGTCGGGGGCGCCGCGCCGCCCGGCAGATAGAGGTCGCGGAAGCCCGGCGCGTCCTTCAGATCGGCGAACTTCTGTTCGGAATAGAAGGATTGGCTGCGCGAGGTCGGCCAACCGGATTTGGCGAAATGAATCGCGTCCGCCAGCACGTCGGACAGCGGCATCGCCTTGCGGCCCCAACTCTTGGCGTGCTCCAGCGCCACGCGCCAGCCATCCACCGTGCCGGCGACGGTCAGAGCCGCATGGGCGCCGCGCGAGGGAATGCCCTTCAGCCCGTCCGCCTTGTAGCGATCGATCGTCGCGGCGGCCCCGGCCGGACCCGCCGCCAGCACGGCGACCGGAGTCTCGCCCGGCTCTGTGATCAGCCAGAAGCCGTCGCCGCCCATGCCGGTCATATGCGGATAGACCACGGCGATCGCCGCCGCCGCCGCCACCGCCGCCTCCACGGCGTTGCCGCCCGCGCGCAGGACGTTCAGCCCCGCCTCCGACGCCAGATGATGCGGCGTGGTGACCATGCCTCTCGTGCCGCGCGCAGTTTCGATCACGTGCCCATTCCCCAAAGCTGATATCGTTCTATGTCGGGAGATAACGCGTCGCAGGGAGAAGACCAATGCCCCAAATTGCGTCCTCGTTTTCGCTTGGGTGGTCCCGCCGCCTGATATTGGCGGCGCTGCTGTGCGCGCTTCCCTTCTTCGCCCGCGCCCAGACCCCCGGGCCGGCCGATCGCGCCGCGATCAAATCGGTGATCGAGAGCCAGATGGCGGCCTTCCTGAAGGACGACGCCATTCAGGCCTTCAGCTTCGCCAATCCCATGATCCAGCGGATGTTCGGCACGCCGGAGCGCTTCATGTCGATGGTGCGCGAGGGCTACGCGCCGGTCTACCGCCCTTCCAACGTGGTCTTTGGGCCGCTCGATCTGGTGGAAGGGCAGTGGATCCAGGCGGTCAGCCTCGTGGGCCCGGACGGCCAGCCCGCTCTGGCCCTCTACACCATGGAGAAGCAGGCGGACGGCAGCTGGCGCATCGCCGGCTGCAGCCTCACCAAATCTCCCGGCGCCGGCGCGTAGGGGCCGTCTAAACAGGATTTAATCCGGCGGAAACTTGTTTGCGGGCTTCGCTATGCGACATTCCCGAGAGTGCGGCGATCTCCGCCGTCCGAGGATGGACCATGAAGCGCTTGATGTTGATTTTGCCCGCCGCAGTTCTGCTGTTGAGCGGCTGCGCGGTCTATGAACCGGGTCCGGTCTATCCGTCCGGATATTACGTTCCGCCGCCGCGCGTGGTCTACGGATACCCCACCTACGCTCCGCCGCCGGTTTATGGC
>JBMLRS010000370.1:0-2932 GCA_049240905.1 Elsteraceae bacterium | reverse complement strand
CGGCTTCCAGCGCGCGGGCGTGCGTGTCCAGCCCTGGGAAGGATGGCAGCAGGGACGGATGAATGTTGATCATTCGGTCGCGCCAAGCCTCCACGAAGCCAGACGTCAAAAGACGCATGAATCCAGCCAGGCAGATCAGGTCGACCTTGTAGCCTGACAGGCGACGCATGATCTCTGCGTCGAAGGCGTCGCGGCTGGGGAAGTCGCGGTGGGGAACGATCTCGGTCGGGATCCTCGCGTCCCGAGCCAGGACGAGCCCGCCGGCGTCGGCGCGATTGGAGAGGACCATCGCGATCCGGGCGGGAAAGCCGTCGCGCCGGCAGGCCTCGATCAGGGCCCCGAGATTGCTGCCGCGGCCGGAGATGAACACGGCCAGGGAAAGGGGTTCGGACACGACGACTCCAGTTAAGCTGCGCAGCCGAGATGACGGCATCACGGGTCTGAGGTAAAGAGAGCAAGCATGGTGGGAGGATCAAAAATGATGGCTGCGTCGACTTGGTTGCTGAGGCGCGGTTGGATCGGCTTTCTGTTCGCGGGCCTGTCGATTTTTCCGGCGGCCGCGGCGGATCCCCTCATGGTGAACGGCGTCACGGTGGAGGCGACGGCGGCGACCGCGGCGGCCGCCCGAGACGTGGCCATCGCCGACGGTCAACGTCGCGCCTTCAAGGAACTGATCGAGCATCTCGCTCCGGGGCCGGACGCGGCGGCGCTGGCGAAACTGCCTGACTCCGAGATCGCGCCCTTGATCGCTGGATTTGATGTAGCGGATGAAAGAGCGTCCGCAACTCGTTGGCGTGCAACGCTGAATTTTGCTTTCGATCAAGACGCTGTGCGCACGCTTTTGCGGGAGCGCGGCTCTGGAGGCGCGGGCGCGAGCGGCGCAGCCGGCGGCGCGCCGACGGACATCGGCGACGGCCGCATGATGCTGCGCGCGCCGATCGAAAACATTGTCGAGTGGATCGCCCTGCGTCAGCGTCTGAGCGAAGTGCTGGCGATCCGGGAGCTGCGCGTCCGCGCCTTGTCTTCGCGCGAGGCGATCGTCGAAGTCTCCTTCAGCGGCGGCGTCTCCGACATGGTCGAGGTGCTGAACAAATCGTTCTTCACGGTGACGGAGGAGCCGGACGGCTGGTCGCTGACCACCGCCGCGAACGCGTCCTCCGGCGGCCTCGCGCCGCCCAAGGCGCCTTGAGAGGCTTTCTTGTCGTTCTGCCGACCAGCGTCACGCTGGCTCGGCTTTGCGCCGTGCCGATCACGGTATGGCTGATCCTGGTCGGCCGCTACGACGCCGCGCTGTGGCTGTTCATCATCGCCGGCGCTTCCGACGCTCTGGACGGCGCGCTCGCCAGAATGCTGGACGCCCGCTCGACGCTCGGGGCCTACCTCGACCCCATCGCCGACAAGGCCTTGCTGGTCACGGTGTTTCTGGCGTTGGCCTCGACGCATGCGGTGCCGATCTGGTTGGCGATCCTGATCGCGTTTCGCGATCTGCTGATCGTCGGCGGGGTGTTGCTGAATTTCGCCATGGGCACGAGCGTGGAGATGGCTCCTCTGCGGATAAGCAAGGTGAACACCGCCGCGCAAATTATTCTGGCGGCGTGGATTCTGGCGGAATCTGCTATGTACTTTCAGGATCCGGGAGTGACGGAGATTCTGATCTGGATCACCGCCGCCACCACCTTCGCCAGCGGCGGCGCCTATGTCGCCGAATGGCTGCGACGCCATTACAGCCCTGGGAAAGTCTGACCTAACGCCCATGCAGCGCACGACCGTATTCTGGGGCATCCTGGGACTCCTGCTCGCCTTCTTCCTGTGGCGGCTGAGCGAAATCCTGCTGCCGTTCTTCGTGGGCATGGCGATCGCGTATCTGCTGGATCCGCTGGTCGACGCGCTGGAGCGCCGTCGCATGCCGCGCTGGCTGGGCACGGCGATCGTAACGGCGGGATTCTTCGCGCTCGCCGGGCTTTTCCTGTTGCTGCTGGCGCCTCTGTTCTACTCGCAGTTCTTGGCCTTGGTGGCGAAGCTTCCGCAGATGGTGACGGTCCTTCGCGATCGGCTCGACCCCCTGCTCGCCGCGGCTCAATCCAACCTGGGCATGGCGCCCGACGAGATGCGCACCGTGCGGGACGCGGCCAGCACGCAGGCGACGAAGGCGCTCCAGTGGGGCGCCAGCATGATCGGCAGCCTGCTGACCGGCGGCCTTGCCGTGGTCAATCTGCTGTCTCTGCTGTTCATCACGCCGGTCGTCGCCTTCTACATGCTTCGGGATTGGGACCGGATGGTCACCCGCATCGATGGCTGGCTGCCGCTTGGCAATCGTGAGCTCATCCGCTCTCAGTTCATCGAGATCGATCGGATCCTGGCCGGTTTCGCGCGCGGCCAAGCCTTGCTTTGCCTGATTTTGGGCGGCTTCTACGCATTGTCGCTGAGCGCGGCTGGGCTCGATTTCGGCTTCGTCATCGGCGTCGCCACCGGGATCCTGTCCTTCATCCCCTATGTCGGGACGCTGACTGGCGCCGTGCTCAGCATCGGCTTCGCCATCCTGCAGTTCGACAGCTGGACGCCGGTTCTGGTGATCGGCGGCATTTATCTGTTCGGCCAGCTGGTGGAGGGCAATGTCCTGCAGCCGCTGCTGGTCGGGGACCGGGTCGGGCTGCATCCGGTGTGGGTGATCTTCGCCTTGCTGGCGGGCGGCGCGCTGATGGGGTTCGTCGGCATTCTGGTCGCGATCCCGGTCGCCGCCACGCTCGGCGTGCTGATTCGATTCTTCATCACGCGCTATCTCAAGAGCCAGTTCTATCTGGGGCAGGGATGAGCCAACTCTCCCTGACTCTGCCGCCCGCGCCAGACGTGGAGGCCGACCGGTTCGTGCTGGGGCCGTCGAACGAGAGCGCCGCGCGAATGATCGAGTCCTGGCCACGATGGCCTGGGCCCA
>JBMLRS010000369.1:0-12839 GCA_049240905.1 Elsteraceae bacterium | reverse complement strand
GTCCAAGGCACAACGCGGCGAGCCGCCCATGCGCTGGCGGGCGAGCGTTTGGGGCTGCCTCGTGGAAGCTGGGTCAATCGATATTCAGCCTGCGTCCGCATCATGGGCCGCGAACCAGATTGGACGGGATCGCTGGACCTGGAGAAGCCCCGCGTAAAGGTGCGCGCGGCGAGCGCTGAGCCGAAACCTCAAGCGCCAATTGAGCCGCCCGCAGTCGATCGCGATCGCGTCCGGCTTGAGGATGAAGTCATCCGATTGCGCAAGGAACTGAAGACCGCCGTTCGCCACGATCTTTCGGCTGAATCGATCAGAGCGGAGATTTTCGGCCTTGCCGCGCAACCGCCGTCCCCGCCGACGTGGCTGATAGAGGACAAGCCAGCGACCAGCGGTCCCGGCGTCCCGTCAACGATCTGGTCTGATTGGCACTGGAACGAGGTCGTTCGGGCCGAAGAGGTCGGTGGCGTCAACGAATACAACAACGCCATCGCCCATGCGCGTGCGCGCCGGTTGACCGAGCGCGTCATCGATCTGTGCTTCAACCACATGGTCAACCCAACCTATCCGGGCATCGTCGTTAACCTTGGCGGCGACATGATCAGCGGCGACATCCACGAGGAGCTGGCGCAGACGAACGAAGCCACGACCATGGCGACGGTGATCGACCTGCAGGACGTGCTGGCGGCGTCCATCACCGCCTTGGCCGATCGGTTCGGCAAGGTGTTCTTGCCCTGCGTCGTCGGCAATCACGGTCGATCGACCCACAAGCCGCGCGCCAAGGGGCGGGTTCATACCAGCTACGAATGGCTGATGTATCAAAGCCTTGAGCGACATTTTCGAAATGATCCGCGCGTCACGTTCTTCATCCCAGGCGAGACCGACGCGCACTACAGGGTCTACGGACACCGTTACATGCTGACGCACGGCGATAGTCTTGGCGTCAAAGGCGGCGATGGCATTATCGGCGCGCTCGGCCCGATTATGCGAGGAATGATAAAAACATCAAGATCAGAGGCGCAAATCGGCAGAGAGTTTGATACAATACTGCTTGGGCATTGGCACCAATTATTGCACTTGCCAGGAGGCATTGTGAACGGATCGCTGAAAGGTTTTGATGAATATGCAAGGCTTTACTTGCGAGCAAGGGCTGAACCGCCCCAACAAGCCTTGTGGTGGACGCATCCTGTCCGAGGGCCGACGTTTCATACTGCGGTGCAAGTCGAAGATCACAAGGCTGTAGCAGCGCCGTGGCTGGAGTGGAGAAGCGCGGCGTGACCCAGCGCATGACGGACAGCGCCCTTGAGGCGATCACGAATACCGTCGTCGGCTTCATCGGCTCGTGGCTGCTGACGTTCGTCGCGCTGCCGCTGATCGGCATGGCCGCGCCGTCTGTGGCGCAGGCGTTCGGCCTGACGGTGATCTACACAATCTGGTCCTTGCTGCGCTCCTTCGGGCTGCGGCGGGCGTTTATTTGGTGGGGTAGGGGATGAGTGGCACGGCGGCGGATATCCTGCTGAAAGCGTCCGAGCTTGTGTCGGGCGACCGCGACCGTCAGCACGGCGCGAAGGCTCGCAATTTCCAAAACATCGCGAACGTCTGGAACGCCCTGCTAGGCGATCAAATCACGCGCCCGATCACAGCGTCTCAGGTCGGCGTCCTGATGGCCGGGCTGAAGCTGGCGCGGACGATGAGCGGTGCGCTTAACGTCGATGATGCGATCGATTGCGCTGGATATGTGGCGTGTTTCGCGGAGATTGCGCAAGGGGACCAGCCATGAACACCGGATATCCCGCCGTGAGCGGCGAGGGGGCGATTGGGGCGGTGGAGCCGTTTGAGATCACTGACGGTGATGTCAAACGCGGAAACGGTATAGCGCCGCCCGCCGAACATACCATTCCCGCCAATTGGCCCGCGCACCGCGTGCCGACCGAAGACGAGTGGCATCGTCGGATGCGCGAGGCGCGCTGGCCTAGAGCGGAGGTGTATCGATGATCGACCGCTTCCACGATGCCGTTGACGCTGTCCTGAAGCACGAGGGCGGATGGGCTAATCACAGCGCAGACCCCGGCGGAGCTACCAATTGGGGCGTGTCCCTGCGCTTCCTTCTGAGTGAGCGCCCTGACCTGTTCGCCGGCATCACCTTGGATCAGGACCACGACGGCGACGTTGACGCTGAAGACGTGCGCGCCATGCCGCGTGAGACCGCGATCGAGATCTATCGTCGCTGCTGGTGGGATCGGTTTGGTTATGCGCGGCTTGCTCAAGGCGTCGGGGAGAAGGTCTTCGACATGTCGGTCAACATGGGGCCAGGCCAAGCCCATCGGCTGCTACAGCAAGCTGTGAATGACTGCGGCGGGTCGCTGAAGGTGGACGGCGCGCTTGGTCCGATGACGGTCGCTGCGGCCAACGCCATCGACGCGCAACGCCTGCTCGGTCGGCTCCGCAATCGACAGGCCGGCTTCTACCGCGCGCTGGTTGATCAGAACGCGCGGCTGAGTGTTTTCCTACGGGGATGGCTGGCGAGGGCTGCGGCATGACTGAGCGCATTCAACTGCAATGGGGGCGGCTGCTGGCCTACCTCTTGGACCGGCTGTCTGAAACATCGACGTGGACGGGCATTGTCCTGATGCTGACGGCGTCAGGCATCGCGATAGCGCCGGATCGGGTGGCGCTGGTCACTGGCTTGGGCCTGGGGCTGGTCGGGGCGCTCCGCGCGCTGCTGCCCAACACGCTCGGGGGCAAGGACCAATGACCGCAATCCTTGCCGCTCTTCCATGGCGCTGGGTCGGCCTCGGCGTCGCCATCCTTGGGGCGTGGCTCTACGTCGCGCACCTTTGGGACAGCCTAGACGCAGCCGAACAGACAGTCGCGATGCAGCGCGCGCAGCTCGACCAGATCCAGGCCGCCAACGCCTCGCTAGAAGCCTCCCTGAGCGAGCTTACAGCCCAGCACGCCCGCGAGGTAGCCGCACTTACTAGCGCCGCCCAGGCCGCCGCTCTACGCGCCTCCCGCACCGCTCAAACAATCCAGGTGATCCGCAATGCTCCGGCTTCCGATGACGCCCCTGTGGCTCCTGTCCTGTCTCGCGCTCTTGACGGCCTGCGCCGAACCGGAACCGAGGGTGATCGTCCAAAGCCGGGTGGAGCGCCTTAGCGTTCCTGATGCGCTGTTGGTTTGCGCGCCGCACCCTGAGCCGGGGGTGATCGCCACGCAACGAGACGTGGCGGAATATGCCGTGATTCTTGCAGATGCTGGCGAGGATTGCCGGTCTAAGCTTGCCTCAGTCGAGCGCTTAGTTAAGGGAACCGCCGCAACTGTTCCTTAGCCTTCGCTCAAGTTAACTTTCCGGAGTTCTCTTAACACAGCCCGCGAACGTGTAAGATCGGCTTACATGTTGGACTTCCACCCACCGTCGCGGTGTGGTAGAAAGTCAACGTGGGATGCAGCCACTCCGGAACTCCCTGAAAGCCGGAAGACGTTCTAGCACCATCAGAAGCTGATGGGGTTTTAATCAGGCCGCGACGCTGCATCCCAGATCATCCACCCACCGCTTGCTGTGGGTCCAAAGGCCGCAACGGAGCAATCCCGAGCGGCCTTTGCGTTTCAGGCTCCCGCACCGCCATGCAGCCAAGGCCCACCGTGACAGGCCAAGCTGGTACAATGCTACACGGCGATGCGGAACTGGTCACTCCCCTCCTGGCGGCGTGAGGGCGCCACTCAGCCTCGCTGGCCGCCAAGGATGCTTTGGACAGTCGAAGGTATGCACCAATGCGACTGGATAGGGTTCATACTTGGGCGGATCATCGTCAAACGCGCGAATCCTGAGCGTCGGGTATACGGGCCTCCGCATTGTAGAGCCGCAAGCGTCACAGCGCTCCGTCATCCCTTCACCCCTTCATCGGCCTGGGCTGCGGGGCGGTTGATGATGGCGAGTATATCGCGCACGGTATCAATCCGCGCGGCGTCATACATGTCCTCAATTGGTTCATCGATGTCAGGGAGTATGCAGTATTCCTTGATCTCCGCCAGCTTCGCCAGCGCCGCGTCGCGCTCTTGGATGACGGCGGTGAGGCGATGTTCTGCCGCCTGCAGATCCCAAGCATCGTACTGATCCTGCATCTTGGATTCCATGTGCTCCATCACCTTCCCTCCTTCAGCACGTCGCCGGCCTCGGTCGCGGCGCTGATCATCGACATGTAGCGCGGAGGGCCTACGGCCATTGCCGCGTCGCCCATCTCGTGTGTCGCCTCTGCCGGAACAATCCGGTAGCCGAGGCGGGAGAGGGTGTGGAAAACGCTGTCAATTGCATCCTCCCACAGCCCCTCTTTCTGTAGGGCTTGCTGAGAGGCGAGAATTGCGCGCAGCCGCGCCTCTTCCCATGGGGTCGTCTTTACCGTCACGGCCCACTCCCTTCGTCGCTAATGCAAGCCACCGTCGGGGCATCCTTCGACCGATCATGCTCGATCGCCTTGTTGGGATCGGCCGTGCGCCAGTCCGGCCAGTTGCGGCCTTCGTTCTTGGTTTGCTTGGCGACCCACTCCGCGACGGCCTCCGTCGGGTCGATGCCAGTGCGGAGCAGGCCGTCGAAGCCCAGGATGATCACGTCGATCCATTCCCGGTGATCGGTCGGATCCGCCAGGATCTCCTTCAGCTCCTTCTTGATGTGATCGACCACACCCTTGGTGCGCAGCCCAGGCCCGAAGGTATTGAGGCTGAAATCGCGCTGGCGGTGGAGGTGGGCAACCAGATCGAACTTTGGACCATGCCGCTCCAGAAAGAACGCGCAGAGAGCCAACGCCAACGGCATTGAAAGATGGCCACGCTCTCCCTCTGGCGTGGTGAAGGTCAGGACCGGGATGGTGTCTTCGACCCAGCCCGGCGCGAATTCGTACCCGTCCACCATCACGCTGCCTCCCGTTCTTGGTCGGCGCCGGCGTCACCCGCCAGCGCAGGCTCTACGGTCTCGCCCGGACCGTTGATATAGTCGACGCAGTCCTCGGCATCGCGATAGGTGTTGAACCAACGCAGTTCGTCGTCGAGGACAAAGCCTTCGCCATCCGTTTCGATCGGCACGCGCACCGCCCATTGGAGGTGCGGCTCGACGTTGGAGTGGATCGCAGGCGAGATCTTGGCGAGCGGAAGATCATCCAGCAGATCGGATCGGTTCTCGGTGAAGACCCACTCGCCATCGAGGTCTGCCCAATAGAGCGTCTTCGCCGGCTCGATCGGATCCAGGGAGAAGACGCAGTAGCCGGGCTCGATCCCGCATTGGCCGCCCTGCAGCATCCAGCCGACGCGGAACTTCATCGGGTCGGGCTGCTGCTTACCGAAAGTCTTTTCAGCATACCGGCAAAGCTCGACGACATCGCCGCGCTGAAACATCCGATCGCTGGTCCATGTCAGCCAAGTGATTTCCTTGGCCGCGATGGCGTCCCAGATCGCCTGGAGGAGGTAGAGTTTATGCGTCTTGGTCATTCTGCACCTCCGACGTCGGCGACGACGATCTTGCTGGGGTGGACCTTCTCGACCAGTTCGGAGAGCGGATCGATGCTCTCGTGCTGGTCGGAATTGAGGACCGGCAGGGCGATGGTCGGGCCGTAGCGACCGAGCCAGACCGCCAGCACGTCGCGCCAGTTGTCCTTCGTGATCGTCTTGGCTTCGTTGATCGCCGGGATGAATTCAGGCCGGTTGGCGATCGCCCACGCCTTGGCCTCGCCGCAGACGCGCGGAAGCTGGTGAGTCCAGATTTCCTGTCCGGCCATGTAGGTCAGGCACTCATGGACGTCTGAAAACGGCTCATGAACCATGAAGCCGGTGATCGCCGACAGAGCGACGGCGGTGGGGAAGTCCCTCATGGTCTCAGACATGGGCCACCTCCGCGCGCGCCGCGCTCGATGGGCTCACGCGATCGAGCAGGTAGCAGCCGGTGATCCCCTCCAGCCAAATCACGGCGGTATGGCCGCTGAGAACATGGGCCTCGCTGCGGGTCGTGGTGGCGCGCGTCTCGCCGCTGTCCAGCTTGACGGTGACGCTGGTTCCGATCGGGTGCCGCTCGTTCCAGCGCGTGACGGCTGCGGCCGGGTCGCGCCGACGCTTATTTGAGGGGCGATTCATCGAACCACCTCCGCGCGCGCGAAGGTGAACGGGCGCCGAACAAACTGTGCCGACCTTTGTGCCTGGACGGACCGTTTGCGTTCTCGCGAGATGCGCCCCTTGCGTCGGCAAAAAGCCAGGATCGCTGCGGCGTTGCTCGGTTTTTCTGGTTGAATGTGAAGGATTGCTAAACCGTTATAGGTGGAAACACCTATCGTGGGTTCGAATCCCATCCCTTCCGCCAATCTCTTGATTTTGCTCATAATTCTTATGTAACTCCTTCGCGGCGTTGCTGAGAAACCGTCGCCTCTGTGCCGGATTTTGTGCCGACGCCACCGGCGACGTAACCCAGATAAATTTCTGTCACCTTCACCGAGCTGTGCCCGAGGTGCTTGCTCAGGTCGTAGATGTCGCGCCCCGACTCCAGCTCTTTGATCGCGAACCGATGGCGCAGGTCGTGGCAGCGGAAAGCCAGATCGGCCTTGGTCTTCTGCCCCGAATTGATCAGGGCGAAGCGGCTGCTGAAGTTCGCGTAGGGCTGTCCGTCGTCTCCCTGCCAGAAAACGAAGGGCGATTTGAGGTGTCGGACTGTGCCGGAAATTGTGCCGACCGCCGCCGGCGATAGGGTGATCGTCCGAGGGCGCCCGTTCTTGGTCTTGTAGAGCGTGATGGCGCCGCTCGCCTTGTTGAACTGGCGCCACTCCAATTGCACGGCTTCCTGCTGGCGCATGCCGGTCTGGGCGAGGAAGCGGACCAGCCGTGCGAAGTTGCCCTGGCAGCGCGCGATCATCTCCTCGACGGCCTCATCGGTCGGCGGCACGATCGGGTCGCGGCGCTCCTTCACCATCGAGCGGTCGTAGTCCTTCGCGGCGTTCGTCTCGGCGAGATCCCAGGCCATGCAGCTGGCCAGCACGCGGGAGATGGCGGTCAGGTCGCGCTTGATCGTCGCGTTGGTCGCACCGGCCTTCTTCCTGCTCGCCACCATATCGGCGATCGTCCGCCGGCCAATCTGGTCGACCCAGAGGCCGCGCAGGAACGGATCGACCATGCGGAAGCTCACCAGATAGCGGGTCGCCGTGGAGTCCTTCACTGATTCCGGCATCACCTCTTTGGCGTAGCGGATCACCGCTTCCTCCCACCGGAGGCGGCCTTCACCGTAGTGCGCAGCGCCGACAAGTTCTTCGCGCCACGCGGCGAACCGCTTTTTGGCTTGAGCCCGATCACGAGTTCGTAGGCTTCGGCGATGCTCGCGGCCGGCGATAACCGTTCGGCCCCACCATATGCCGCCTCGCTGATAGAGGTTGTCTGCCGGCATGCGACCGTCTCCTGTTGCTTAATCCAGCGCCGGAGCGCCAGTTCATCGAATGTCCATCGGCCGCCCAGGCGGGCGGCGCCGGGCAGTTCACCACGCGCTGCCATGTCCTGGATAGATCGCAGGCTCAGGCCGGTGATCTCCGCTGCGCGCGGGGACTGGATGCGCTCGACGGTCATCGTCATCTCCTTCAAAAGTTCGGGCCGCGCCGGCGCATCAAAACGAAATCGTCGTTCAAAGAACTGATCTCCGCCGGCGCAGCCCAGGCTCCGAGGGTTGTCCCTCCGGTTGGTTACGGAGCGGGGCCTGGGAGCCTATCTCGTCAGGCAAACTTCCGCTTCTGGTAGGGGCCTCCGGTCGCCCGGTTGAACTCCAGCACCATCTGCTCAAACTCGGCTCTCGCCAGATCGTCGAACAGCAGGGCCGATCGGCTTTCTATCTGGCAGCGGGCCAGGATCACGCGGCGGCACATGGCGCGGCGCGAGGGCCAGTCGGCTTCGTCGAAGCTCCCGATCGTGCTGTCCCTCTGCGCCTCGCTCTCCCAGGCCCAGCGCTGGAACTCCGCGCGCTTGGTGATCGAGTGGCTGAGGTGGTGGGTGAAGGTGCCAGGGGTCATGATGCGCTCCTGAAGTAACGGCGGCCGCGGCTGCTCTCGAACAGCTCAAGCAGGTCTTCAAAGCGGTCGCAGGCGGCTGCATTGGTGACGAGGTCGGCGCGGCTAGTGATGCCCACGCGGGAGAGGATCACGCCCCGCGCGTGCTCTGTCGGGGTCATACCCACCGGGCGCTGCGAGCAGTTCACCGAGCACCAAGTCTGAAACTCCCGATCTCCGCATAGGACGCACGCCTTGACCCGCAGGGCCTCGCCGCGCGACCTCACCGGGATCGCCTTGGGTTCGACCGCGTTGTGATCCATCGCGACCAGCGCCAGCATGAACGGGTCGCCCGGGCGCGCGGCCTTCACCGCCTCCGGCACGTCGCCCAAGGGGATCTCGACCGTGATCAGCGCGGCTCCGCTCTCTTTGTGCTCACGGTAGGCGTGGAGCTTCACTTGGGCGGCTTGAGCGGCGGCGCGGGCGCGGGTGGCGAGGTCGGTCATGCCGCCCTCCGCTTCGTGACCACGCGGCCAATGACCGTCGCGCGATGCCACGCCAGAGAAGCCCATGAAGGACGCACGTCCGCCCCCATCGGGACCATCGCATAGTGATCGTTCAGGCCGTCGTCGCCGCGCACGGTAATGAGGGTCTTTCCCTCGGTCAGGCAGACGATCTGATCGCCGGGCTTGCCCTTGTCGTTGGCGTCAAACATTACGGCCTTGCCGTCCACCAGCAAAACGCCCAGGCCGTCTTTGTTCAGCGGCGCGGGCAGTGACAGTTGGCGCGGGTCGAGGCGATGCAGCCGGCGCACATGGGCGCGCACCGTGGTGACGCGGAACTCCAAATCGGGTGGAGTGTCGATCGGCTGGAGGCGGCCGGCGCGAAACGCCTGATAGACGGTGATCACTTCGTAGCGGATGGTCGGCGCGATCTTCGTGCGCGACAGCATGCAGACCACGAGGGCTTGACCTTCGTTCAACCAGAACTCGATGACTTCGCGCTTTGCGCCAGAGCCGGTGACGACCATTCTCGGCGCCGCCGAGATTGGTCCGTGCATCTCCAATTCGGCTCGGTTCTTCTCGATCAACGGACGGATCGAATGCACGTTCTTCATGCCCAGCCGTTCGGCAAGGCGCATATCCAAAATACGGGGTTCGTGGTTGACCTCGATGTTGAGGTCGGCAATCGACAGAGTCGTGACGGCGTTCGCCATGGGCGGTGCTCCTACGTCAGCAATTGCCGATGCGAAACAGCCGACCAAGGCCCTGGCGCACCGGGGGTTGGTCGCTTGACGTAGGACAAGCCCAAAGGCTTTTAACCGTCGCCGTGAGGCGTCAGTCTGGACAGGGCCAATGGCCCCCGGTGCATAGGGATGTACGTTGAAGCGACCAAGCTCCAACGCCACTGTGCGTAATTCAGCGTTCGCCGTCAAGGTCACAGGACACCCGCCGCGCGCGCCGCGTCCTTCATGGCCTGATCGGGTGACAGGCGCGCCAGCCGCAAGGCCTCGCGCTTCATGTCGATCCCGAACTCCTTCTCGAAGGCGGTCTCGCCAATCTGGTGCTGATGGGCGTGGTGAACCGAGCACAGAGGAATCAGCCACCAGGACGACGGCTTGATCCCGGTTCCGCCATCGGTGCCCGTGCGGACATGCGCTGCCTCGATCTTTCTGCGCGGGTCGCCGGCCGGCGCGTCCAGCTGACCGATCGCCTTGCAGGCGGCGCAGGCGAAGCCCCTAATCCATTGCGCGTGCTTGGCGTGGTCGCGCTTCGGTGCGCGGGCGATCCCAGATCGCACAGACTTCTTCCGAGGGAGCATCAGGCAGCCCTCCGATCGTGCTCAAGCTGCTTCCTGGCTTGGTACGCGGCTTTGTCGACGACTTGGTTGATGTAGCCGGCCGGGCGCACGTCCGGACCGCGCTGGTGGCCCTTCACATGCCGGACGCGGATCGCCGCGCCATAAAGCGATAGGGCGACCCTGATCTGATCGACGACCTGACGGGGGCGCTCTTTCTTGATATTGGTCCGGCCGACCAGCCAGTTGATCGCGGTCAGCGAGTCCGAGCGGATGACGATCATCACGCCAGGGCCCGGATCGAACCATTTGAGCGCGCGGTCGATCCCGTTGCCGATCGCGCACAGCTCAGCTAGCGCCACCTCCAGGCACTCTGCGCTGCTATAGGGGCCGCACCACAGCTGATCGGCGCCCATCCATTTGGCCCAGGCCGCCCAGGCGGCGCTGCCATTCTGCGGGCTGACAGAGGCGTCGGTGATCAGGGTGAGCAGCGGCGCGCCGGGCGCCGCTTTCCACGTCGGCGGAAGCCACTCCGCCGCGTCCCGCCCGCCCGCTTGGATGGCGGGCAGGAGCGGCAATGCCGGAGCTTGAATTTGGGGGCGACGACGGCGGCGCGGCATCAGGCGGCTTCCTGCGCCGGGACCGGGAAGTCCCAGAGTCCCTGCTTGCCTTTGGCGTCGATAGGCGGGATCAGCGGCTTGATGTCGAGCATCGGCCAGCCCCAGTTGCTGCTCTGGTCGCTATCGATATCGCCGTCGACCTGGGCGAAGCCCTTGCCCTCCGGGAAACCCAATGCAGCCGCGCCAAACTCCTTTGCTATGTCAGCGCCCAGGCGCGGCTCGCCGACGACCGCAGTCCCGATGATCTGAGAAAAGGGGAGGCTGTCCCGATCGTTGTAGAAAGCGCCGATGATCGCCGCCGCCTCTCGAACGCGAAGGCAGGTTCTCGCAGCCGCGTCCGGCGGGGCCAGAGAGTTGAAGAGCTGCCAAAGCTCTTCCTTTGGCATTCGCTTCGCGCCAGCATGAATGCCGATCCGCTGGCCGACGATGCTCCGGGGCGGCTTCCAGCCCCGGAACTCGTAAGGCTTGGCGCCCAGGATGATAAGGCTCGCCCAAGGCTGCCAGACGGTGAGGATTTTCATCACGCGGCCGCCTTCATCGGGCGGGCCTGAGCCAGCGGCTTCAACACGCCGCCTGCGACCCAATAGGTCTCGCCCAGGGCGACGTCAGGCGCGGAGAAATCCCAGCACTTCTGAATGCCGGCAGCGATCGTCATGCCAAGGATGCAGGGCACGCCGTTCTCTTCGATCGCGGTGAACAAGCCGTTCTTCCGGCCCAGGTCCAGGATGTCGGCCGCATCGATGATCACCACCGGCGCCTGCTGCAGCTTGGCGACGGCGAGCCGGATCACCGTATCGGCGAGCCAGCGCTCGGATCCGGACAAGAACTGGAACGGCCGGCCGTTGACCTGGATGTCCATCTCCTCGGTCACGCTGACATCTGGCAGGTCGCCCGCTTGAGTGATCGGCCGCAGGATCTGCCGGTTCAGCATGTCGAGGTGCGCGAGGAGCTTCTGCTTGCGCACGCCGTCCGGACCCAGCACATCGGCGATCTTGAGGTTGACCTCGATCTCTGCCTGAGCCGTCGATGCGTTCCGATAGGCGTCAGCAAGCTTCAGCCGGGTCTCGGCCGCCGCCACGGCCTCGGTCGCGCTCTCCACGCTAAGCGGAGAAGATGACAGGCCAGCTTCCTCCTTCGCCTTCTTCATGGCCTTCAGCCGATCGTCGGCGTCGTAGGCTGCCTGCAGTTCAGCCTTCGCCTCTGTCAAAACTCGCTTCGCGTTCAGGACGCCGTCCTTCGCGTTGGCGAGGTCTCCATCCGCCTTGGCGATGTTGGACAGACGCTCATCGCGCTCCTTCGCCGGGATGGGTTCGACCTTGGAAATCTGAAATTCGGTGCCGCCCAGATCGAGGCGGTGGATCCTCAGCTTGGCGTCGCAGCAAGGGCAGGTCGCATTGCCGGAGTCAGACGCGGTCGGTAGGGCATTGCGGTGCGCCTGAGCGGTCTGAACTCGCAGATCGGCGTCCTGAACGGCCTTCTCCGCCGCCTCGACCTTCGCGTCGAGGTCCGGCGTGCTGTCGATCAGCGCCTGCAGCTTTTTGGCGGTCTCGTCATCGACGCCGTTGGCGGCGATCGCCTTGTCGCGCGCGGCGGTCGCGTCAATGATCGCCTGCTGCAGATCCTTGCGGGCAATATCCTTCAGATCTTCGGTGAAGCCTTCCGGGCGCCAGCCCACAGCGATCGACGCGCCCCAGTTCTGACCAGCGTGCGTCTTCCACGCGCCCTTGGCCTGGGTCGCCTGCTTCTTGTAGGTCTCGACCGTGGACTCCCAAGCGATGTCGCGCCGGCCTTTTTCGAAGCCGAGGAAGTCGATCACCGATTTGATCTTCTTCTCGTCGATGCCGACCTTGGTAAGCTCGCGTTCGACGTCCTCCTGGGTGGTCTCCGCCTTCATAGCGGCCAGCAGAGCGAGGGCGCGCTCGTCGGTGGATAGACCGGAGAAGTCGATCAGCCCGGCAGCCATGCGCCCGATCTTCGGCGCGGCGCCGGTGACCAGCGTGAAGTCCGCCGCCGGATAGTCGGCGCGGATCTCGCCGTCCTCGGTCGTGATGACCACGCTCCCGGTCTTGGAGCCGGAGCGCAGCATCAGGGCGGACTCCTTCTTCAGGACGCCGGGAGGCAGAGGCTGGCCGCAGAGCGTGCGACCAATGGCGCGCAAGACGGAGGATTTACCGGCGGCGTTCTCGCCGGCGACAAGCGTGATAGGGGCGGCCAGGGCAAAAGTCGCCTCCAAGACGCCCGTGACGTTCGTGATGCTGAACTTCATGGTGGGATTCCTTCTATTCGGTCAGGTTGCGGCGCTTGGGTCCGGCGGCCTGGCTGGCGGGTTGCTGTTGCGCGGTCTGCGGCTGGGCCTGCTCGCGCTCTTCGGCGTCGCGCGGATCACCGGCAGGTTCAGGCGCGGCGCGCTGCTGCTGGGCCTGCTGGC
>JBMLRS010000368.1:0-1613 GCA_049240905.1 Elsteraceae bacterium | reverse complement strand
TCCGCAGGCCGCCTTGGGTGTGGAACAAGGCCCCGGTCACCCGGACCGCGCGGAACGGGGACGCGAGCGCCTTGCTGGGCGAGGCCCGGCCCCATGGGCAGCGCCCCGCCGAGAGCTCGTCCAAGGATAGGGCGAGCGCGTCCGCCGGCAAGCCGGCCTTGGCGGCCAGCCCCGCCAGATCGTCAGCGCCGATGATCGCGCCCGCCGCCTCGGCGTCGCGGAAATCCTGGAACTGGCGCGCGGTCGCGGCGATTGATTCGTCGAAGATGGTCCAGGCCACGCCGCCGGGCTGCGCAAGCACCGCGACCGCCTGTTCGGAATAGCCGTGGGTTTCGTCGCTGAAGCGCTTCCCCTCCGCGTTCACTTGGAAGCCGCCCCCCATCACCGTCGCCCAGGTGATCAGAATTCCGTGCGGATGCGCCACTGAACCATGGCCCTGATAGGCGGTGAGATGCGCGCCGACGCCGCCAAGCGCCTCGCCCCAGCGCAATGCGTCGCCTTGATTGCCGACATGGCCGAAATACAGCGCGTCCGCCATCTCCGGGATGTGAACCGCGACAAGATCCTTCGCGCCGCCATAGCCGTTGCAGGCCAAAATCAACGCCTGACAGCCGATCGTCTCGCTCAAGCCATCCGGTCGCCTGTAGGCCGCGCCGACCACGCGGTCGCCTTCGACGAACAAGGTGTCGGCGGTCGCCTGGGTGACGATCGGAACCTCCGCCGCCTCCGCCGCCCGCGCCAGCATGGCGATCAGATCGGCGCCGCTGCGCGCGGGAACCCCATGCATCCGCAGCGCGGAATGGCCGGGATAGAGAAAATCGTCCAGCAGATCGAGCTCGACCCGATGCGAATCGACCAGCCATTCGACCGTCGGCGCCGCCATGTCCGCCACCGCCGCCACGACCATAGGATCCGCCCGGCCCTTGGCCTTGCGCTGAACGTCCGCCGCCAGGAGAGCCGGCGAGTCCTGGACGCCGCGCTGGCGCTGAAACCGAGTGCCGGCCGCCGGGATCAAGCCAGCCGAGAGGGCGGTGGAGCCGGCCGGCGCGCGGTCGCGCTCCAACACCACGCATTCGGCGCCGCGCTCCCGGCAAGCCAGGGCCGCGACCAGCCCGCAAGCGCCGGCGCCGATGATCAGAACCTGGGTTTCGATATCAAACCCGCCCGGGGGCGGGGGCGCGATCCGACTCATTGCCGATCCGCGTCGTAGCGAGCGCCCTGCTCCAGCAGGTCGGCCGTGCCCAGCAGCTTGTTCAACCCTTCGAAATCCAGCATGCGATCGCGGAACGGCTGCGTCGAGCCATGCGCCTTGAGGGACTGAAAGTAATCCGTCGCCGCCTTGGCCAGAGCGCGCGCCAAGCCGCCCGGGAAGATCACCAGACTGAAGCCGATCGCGCCCAGCTCCTCGACAGACCGAACCGGCGTCTTGCCACCCTCGACCATATTGGCCAACAGCGGCGCTCGGCCCTTAAACCGCCCGCAGATCTGCTGCATCTGCTCCAGCGACTGCGGCGCCTCGATGAACAAGACGTCGGCCCCGGCGGTCAAATAGGCTTCCGCCCGGTCCAGCGCGAGATCGAACCCCTCCACCGCGATCGCGTCCGTGCGCGCGA
>JBMLRS010000367.1:1499-3992 GCA_049240905.1 Elsteraceae bacterium | reverse complement strand
CCACCGCGTTGGACGTGACCATCCAGGCTCAGGTGCTCACCTTGCTGCGAGAGCTTCAGGAGCGCTTAGGCATGGCGATGCTGCTGATCACCCATGATCTCAACATCGTCCGCCGCGTCGCCCATCGCGTGGCGGTCATGACCAACGGCGAGATCGTCGAGACTGGCCCGACCGCTGAGATCTTCGCCAATCCCCAGCATCCCTACACCCGCAAGCTGCTGGGTTCGGAGCCGAAGGGGGCGCCGGATCCCCTGAAGAGCGACGCGCGCGAACTGCTGCGGGTCAATCAGCTGCGCGCCTGGTTCCCGATCAAGCGCGGCCTGCTGCGCCGGACGGTGGATCATGTGAAGGCGGTCGATGGCGTGACCCTTTCCGTCCATGCCGGGGAGACCCTGGGCGTTGTGGGAGAGAGCGGATCGGGCAAGACCACGCTGGGCTTGGCTCTGCTGCGGCTGATCGGCAGCGAAGGGGTGGTCAAGTTCCTGGGCCGCGATCTTCAGGGCATGACCGAAGGCGAGATGCGGCCGATGCGCCGCGAGATCCAGATGGTGTTTCAGGATCCCTTCGCCAGCCTCAGCCCGCGCCTCTCCATCGCCGAGATCGTGGCGGAAGGCTTGAGCGTCCACAACATCGCGCCGACGCCGACCGCGCGCGAGGCCGCCATTCGTCAGGCCCTGGTCGAGGTGGGATTGGATCCCGCCGCCAAGGATCGTTATCCCCATGAATTCTCGGGCGGGCAACGCCAGCGGGTCGCCATCGCCCGCGCGCTGATCCTGAAGCCGAAGCTGATTGTGCTGGACGAGCCGACCTCCGCGCTCGACCGCTCGGTTCAGGCCCAGATCATCGAGCTGCTGCGCGATCTCCAGCGCCGGCACGGCATGGCCTACGTCTTCATCAGCCATGACCTCGCGGTGATCCGCGCGCTGTCGCACCGAGTCATGGTGATGCGCAACGGCAAAGTGGTGGAGGAAGGCGCGTCGCGCGACCTGTTCGCCAACCCCCAGCACCCTTACACGCAGGCCCTCATCGAAGCGGCCTTCCATGCCTGAGCCGACCCTGGCTCAATCCTTGCTGACCCTTCCCCCGCCCACTCCTTACGCCGAGCCCACGCCATGAGCATCGCCTTCGTCGCCACGTCCGAAATCGCCCATGAGTGGGTTCCGCTGATGAAGGCCGCCTTCCCCGGCGAAAAGATCGTGAGCTGGCCCAACATCGCTGATCCGGCGGAGGTCGAGATCGCCTTCGTCGCCCGCCCGCCCGCCGGGGCGCTGGCGACGCTGCCGAACCTGAAGCTGGCCGTGTCCATGTGGGTTGGCGTCGACAGCATGATGGCGGATCCCAGCCATCCCCGTCACATCCCGCTGACCGCGATGGTCGATCCGGGCATGACCCAGCTGATGACGGAGAGCGTGCTGCTGCATGTGCTGACGCTGCATCGTCAGCTGCCGGAATATCGCGCGCTCCAGAACCGGCGCGAGTGGAAGCAGCTGAAGCAACCGCTGGCGACGGAGCGCAAGGTCGGCATCCTCGGGCTCGGGAGCCTCGGGGCGGACGCTGGCCTGAAGCTCGCGTCGATGGGCTTCGATGTGGCCGGCTGGTCGCGCTCGCCGAAGGATTTGCCGGGAATCCAGAGCTTCGCCGGGGAAGCCGCGTTGACGCCCTTCCTCAGCCGCACCGAAATCCTGGTCTCGCTGCTGCCGCTGACGCCCGACACGTTCGAGATCATCAACGCTGGCTTCCTCGCCCGGCTGCCGAAGGGCGCGGGCTTCATCAACGTGGCGCGCGGCGCCCAGGTGAAGGACGAAGACCTGCTGGCCGCGCTCGACATCGGCCATGTCGGCCATGCGATCCTCGACGTCTTCCACGTCGAACCGCTGCCGACCGACCATCGCTATTGGACCCATCCGCGCGTGACCGTCATGCCGCATATCGCGGCGCACAGTCCGCCGGAGAGCTGCGTGAATTCGGCCAAGGAGACCGTACGCCTGTTCCGCGCCGGCCTGCCCCTGCCCAATCAGGTCGATTTCGACGCGGGATACTGATCGGTCACCAAGCGCCGTAATGCTTCACGACGCCGCGGAAGAGCGCGTTGGCCTCCGCGCCCATCGTGGTCCCGCCAGCCAGCGCCGTGGCGTTCGCCGCGACGTGCAGCATGACCAGCTTCAGCTCCGGATCGATCAGGATCATCTGGCCGTAGACGCCGAGCAGCGCGAAGCGGCGTTTCTCGGTCGGGAACAGCCAGAACTGATAGCCGTAGCCAAAGTAGGGCGTGGCCGATTTCGGACGGAAAGCCTCAGGAACACGGCGCCAGTCGGTTGCTTCCAGCAGATAATCAACCGGGATGATTCGCTTGCGCGTCGGATCGTCAGGCCGGACCCCGTCATTCGCCAGGACGATCGACAGCCGCGCGTAGTCGCGCAAGGTGGCGTTGAAGTTGCCCGCCGCCCATTCCAGGCCTGTGCGGTCGGTGCGCCACAGGGCTGACGTCTCCGC
>JBMLRS010000367.1:0-1489 GCA_049240905.1 Elsteraceae bacterium | reverse complement strand
CGCCACAGGCGCGGCGTCAGATACTCGGCGAGGCTTTCGCCGGTTGCGCGGCGCAGCACGGCGCCTAGCATGGCTGACTGCGCGCTGGCGTAGTTGAATTTGGCGCCCTGCGGCGCTTCGCGCTCGGTGATCGCCTGAGCGGCCGCTTC
Source organism: Elsteraceae bacterium (assembly GCA_049240905.1). Lineage (GTDB taxonomy): Bacteria > Pseudomonadota > Alphaproteobacteria > Elsterales > Elsteraceae > JBMLRS01. Next base: position 1,340 of record JBMLRS010000367.1, on the reverse strand, counting down.
GATCCCGTCGCGGGTGACCGCGCGACTGAAGCGAGCGGCGTCGTCCTTGCCGTCATAGACCTCGACGTAGCGCGCGCCGGACGCCATCCGCAGCAGATTGCGGATCGTCGTCGCGCCGTAGAGCGTGCCCGTCAGGGCCGGAACATAGACGTCGGCGCGATCGTCCAGCGATCGGATCTTGCCCTCTTCGAGCGCAATGCCGATCGCGAGCGCCAGAACCGACTTCGCCATCGAATTCGACAGGAAGCGATGGTCCGCGCGCCGATCATATTGATAGCGCTCGACCTGGATCACCCCGTCCTTGACGATCATCAGCCCCATCACACGCTGGCGGGAGAGATAATCGTCGATCGACAGATTGCGCTGACCGCTGACCTCCCAGCGAAAATCCGGCTCGCTCTCCGCCTTGGGCAGCGGCATGGGTCGATCGGACGGCGCCAGGCTGTTGACGCCCCCGTTCGCGATGCCTGGAATTTCCCCCTGCGCGGTGAAGGATCCAACGCGGACGCTCTCCAGAGCCCACCAAGTCAGGGCGGTCCCGACGGGATAACCCTGCGCCTTGCCCAACGCTTCCTCATCCGGCGCGGCGATCGCGGATCCAGCCAGAGCAACCAGCAAAATCGCCGTGATGACGCCGCGCATGAAACCCCTCCTCGACCCACGACGCACTATCGCCGAACGATCCGGACACGGCAAAGCAAGACGACGCTTCGGCCCAGATCGAAGCGCAAAACGCCGCCGACAAGCGATGATGACGCCATGAAGAACATCGCCGCGAACGGGAAATCCTTCTTCGGCTGGATCGTGGTCTGGTCCGCCTTCACCATCGCCATCTTCGGCTGGGGCGTCGGGTTCTATGGCCCGCCGATCTATCTGAAGGCGGTGAAGGATCTGCGTGGCTGGTCCCTGGGTCTGACCTCCGCGGCCGTGACCTTCCATTTCCTTAGCGGCGTGTTGGTGGTCGCCAACCTGCCGAGGCTGCATCGTCGTTTTGGTTTGCCGTTGGTGACCCTGGGCGGCGCCGTGATCCTGGCGCTGGGGATCATCGGTTGGGCGCAGTCGCGCGAACCCTGGCAGCTCTTCGCAGCCGCCTTTCTGACCGGCGCCGGTTGGGTCGCGCTTGGCGCCGCGGGCGTCAACGCCATGCTCGCGCCTTGGTTCGCCAGAAAACGGCCAGCAGCGTTGTCGACCGCCTACAATGGCGCCAGCGTCGGCGGGATCCTGTTTTCGCCGCTCTGGGCCAGCTTGATCGCCGCCTTTGGTTTCGCGGCGGCGGCGATGGCGGTGGGCGTCGCGATGATCGTGATCGTCGGCTTTTTAGCCCTATTGGTGCTGAGCAA
>JBMLRS010000366.1:0-5602 GCA_049240905.1 Elsteraceae bacterium | reverse complement strand
GACCTTGCGACCGGCGCCGGCCAGCCGCACGGCGGCCGCCAGACCCGCCAGCCCAGCCCCGACGACGTGGATCGCCCCGGTCATTTCGCGGCGAGCAGGCCGTGGCGCAGCACCAACCAGAGCTTCACGAGCGTCGGCACCTTGACCGGCGCGCGGTTGCGCCAGCCGCGCGCGATCAACCGGGTCAAGACCGCCTCATAGGCCGCCTGCATGACGTTGGAGCCGCGCATGGTGCCGGGCGGGCAGTCATGGGTGGCGCGCGTCGCCTCCGCGAAGGCTTGGCGCGCGTCCTCCGCCAGAACCGAACAGACCTCGGACAGGCGCGGATGGGCCAGCACGGTCTTCGGGTCGGTCGCCTCGATGCCGTGGGCGGTGAGCAGCTCGCGCGGCAGATAGAGCCGGCCGATCTCCGCGTCCTCGTCCAGGTCGCGCAGGATGTTGGTGATCTGCAAGGCCCGGCCGAGGGCGGAGGCGACCGGCAGACCCGCCTCGTCCGCCCCGAAGGCGCGCACGGACAAGCGCCCGACCGCGCAGGCCACGCGATCGATGTAGAGGTCGAACATGTTGCCGTCCGGCGCCTGGATCGGCCCATCGGCGTCCATCTGCATGCCGTCGATCACGGCCAGGAAATCATCGAGCTGCAGCCCGAAGCGGCGAACCGGGGTCAGCAGCGCGTTGCCGATGTCGGTCGCCGGATCGCCGCGGAACACGGCGCGGATCTCCATGCGCCAGGCGTCGAGCTGGCGATGCTTCTCCGGCACCGGCAGGTCGCCGTCGACGATGTCATCGACCTCGCGGCAGAACACATAGATCGCGTACATCGCCGCGCGCCGTTCCGGCGACAGCAGGCGCATGCCCCAATAGAACGAGGTGCCGGCCTTGCGGACGCGGGCCTCGATCGCCTTGGCCAACGAGTCGTTGGTGCGGGTCTCCATCGTCATGCGCTGGCCGTCATGCGTAGGGTCCGCCCCCGAAGACCGCGCGGTACAACCCAGTGCTGAGCGCGCGGAAGAAATCCAGCTTGGTCGGCTTGATCCGGCGGGCCAGCGGATCGGCGCCGCGCAGTCGTTCGGTCATGCTCAGGGCCAGATGGCTGATCGCCGCGACTTCGCCGCGCAGCCGACGGTCGCGCACCGTCACCGGCAGCTTTCGCCCGGTCGCCATCAAGTCGGCGGTGCTCTCCACCAGAGAGTCCAGCACGCGCATCAGACCCGGCGAGGCGTGGTCGGCGTCAAGGTCCGTGACGGCGCAACCGTTCGCCGCCAGGAGATCCTGGGGCAGATAGACCCGGTCCATCTCGCGCCGATCCTCGCCGCAATCCTGCAGGTGGTTGAGGACCTGCAACGCGGTGCAGAGGGCGTCCGAGGCGGCCCAGGTCGAGCGATCCTCGCCATGCAGATCCAGCACATGCCGGCCGACGGTCGCCGCCGACAGACGGCAATAGGCCAGCAGATCTCCCCAATCGGCGTAACGGTTCTTGGTGGCGTCCAGGCGGAATGCGTCCAGCAGCTCATGGCAATGCGTGGCCGTCACGCCGGTCGCGCGCAGGCTTTTGTGCAGGTCCATCGCCGGGAACGCCTCCGGCACGTCCGCGCCGTCGACGGCGGCGGCCATCCGATCGAGCCGGCGGACCTTTTCCGCGCCCGACAGCTCGCCGTTGTCGGCGATGTCGTCGCCCATCCGGGCGAAGCGATAGAAGGCGTGAACGTGGACGCGCAGATCCGGGCGGATCAGGAAAGAGCCGACCGGGAAATTCTCATTTCCCTGATGTTTGCCGGACGGCGTGGCGAGCGTGGCGGACGGGGCGTTCATGCGCTCAAGAAACATATCCTTGCGCGCGAAACCAGACCAAGGCGTCGGCGAAGCCCTCTTTCGCCGGCCGCGCGTGGTAGCCCAGTTCGCGCTCGGCCTTGGCGCTGGTGAAATACATCTTCTTGGCCGCGAGGCGCAGGCCATCGACCGTCACGAAGGGCTCCTTATGCGTGAAGCGCGAGATCTGCTCCGCCACGAAGGCGATCGGGAACAGGGGTCGGCGCGGGACCTTGAACCAGGGCGCGCGCCGGCCGGACAGCTCCGCGATCAGGCCCAGCATGCTCTTCAAGTCCATGTTGTCGCCGCCCAGGATGTAGCGCTCGCCGATCTTGCCGCGCTCGAACGCCAGCAGATGCCCCAGCGCGACGTCATCCACATGGGCGAAGTTCAACCCGGTGTCGAGATAGGCCGGCATGCGGCCGCTCGCCGCCTCCACCACCATGCGGCCGGTCGGCGTGGGTTTGACGTCGCGCGGGCCGATCGGGGTGGAGGGGTTGACGATCACCGCCGGCAGCCCCTGCTCCTTCACCATCGCGCGGACCGCCTGCTCCGCCAGGAATTTCGAGCGCTTGTAAGGCCCAACCATCTGCTCCAGCGAGACGGGCGTGCCCTCGTTCGCGGGCTTGCCGTCGTCGCGCAGCCCCAAGGTCGCGACGCTGGAGGTGTAGACGATGCGCGGCACGCCCGCGGCCAGCGCCGCCTGCATCAGCGCGCGCGTGCCTTCCACGTTGATCGCGTACATGCGGTCGGGATCGGGCGTCCAGAGCCGGTAATCCGCCGCGACGTGGTAAAGCGCGTCGCAGCCCGCCAAGGCGGCGGGAAAGGAGGCGGGGTCGAGCAGGTCGCCGGTCGCGACCTCAACCTCGAGGCCTTCGAGATTGCGCCGATCGCTGCCCTCGCGGGCGAGCACGCGAACGCGCCGGCCCTGGGCCAGCAGCGCCCGCGCCACTGCGGCCCCGACGAAACCGGTCGCGCCGGTCACCAGGCAGCGACCGTCGCTCATCGGTCGTTAGCGCGCCAGATCCGCGCCCAGATGGAAGAGGCAGTCGCCCCGCTCCGTCCGTCCCGGGGTGCGCTTGCAGATCACCATGCCGTCATGCTCGAAGCGGGCTTCGGCCGGCTCGCGCCAAGGCGTGTCCGGGTAATGGATCAAGCCGCCGAGATCGCCGGCCTTCACCATGTCGCCCAGCTCCACCGTCGGCTCGAACAGGCCGTTCTCGGGCGCATACACGTAGAAGTTTGTGCCGCCGACATACATCAGGCGAGTGCCCGGCTTCTTGCCGTCGCCCAGCGGACGGGCGGTGACGCCGCAATAATCCAGCAGGCGACGCACGCCGGCCTCCGCGATCTTGAGGATCGCCGGGGTGACCTGACCGCTGCCGCCCAGCTCCGTGCCGATATGCAGCACGTTGTTACGCGCGGCGCCGCCGGTCAGCGTCTGGTCGCCGCCCTGCGGGCTGGTGGAGAGGAAGCTGACCGGCGCGCCGAAATAATCCAGCATGTCCACGATCGCCTTATGCTTCTCCGGCTCGTCGAACCGCCGCGCCAGACCGCTGGCGACGTAATGCAGCGAGCTGCCGCCGGAATGCAGATCGAAGGCGTAGTCCGCGCGGGGCAGCAGCTCGCTCTCGATGTAATGCGCGATCTTCTGGGTCGGCGTGCCATCCGGGTCGCCGGGGAAGCTGCGGTTCAGGTTGCCTTCGTCGATCGGCGAGGTGCGCATGCCGGCCATCACCGCCGGGAAATTCGAAGCGGACAGGATGATCACCCGACCCTTCAGATCCGACGGCTGCAGCTCGCGCGTCAGGCGCATCAGGGTGACCTGGCCCTCATACTCGTCGCCATGGTTGCCGGAGTTCAGATAGACGGTCGGCCCCTCGCCGTTGCGGATCACCGTGATCGGGATGGGGATATAGCCGTAGGCCGAGCGGTGCACGGAATGCAGCAGGCGCAGGAAGCCATGATGCTTGCCGTCCTTGTCGAACGGAACGTCGGTGGTGATGCGCGAGGGGCGTGCGGTCTTGGTCTCGGTCATGACGAATAGTCTCCTACTGCGCGGCGGCTTGCGCGGGAGTCGCCGCACAAAGGCTGTTGAGCAAAGAAATGAGGCGGTCGATTTCGGCGTCGGTCACGTTCCAGCGGCACACGAAGCGCGCGCGCAGCGGACCCATGCGGAAGAACTTCACGCCTGCGGCCTCCAGGCCGGACAGCGCGCTTTCCGGCATGTCGACGAACACTTCGTTCGCCTCGATCGGCGCGGCGAGCGAGGCCAGCGGCAGCTTGGCGATGGCGGCGCCGATGCGGGACGCCCCGGCGTTGGCCCAGCGCGCCGTCTCCAGCCAGCGGCCACCCTCGACATAGGCCAGCAGCTGGGCGGCGGCGAAGCGCATCTTGGACCAGACCAGACCGGCGCGCAGGCGGCGATAGTTCAGCACCTCGGCGTATTTGGCGTCGAAGCAGACCACGGCCTCGGTGTTCATCACGCCGTTCTTGGTGGCGCCGAAGGACAGGAGCTCCACGCCGGAGCGCCAGGTCATCTCCGCCGGCGTCGCGCCATGGAACACCAGGGCGTTGGCGAAGCGGGCGCCGTCCATATGCACGCCCAGGCCATGCTCGCGCGCGACCGCGGTGAGCGCCTTCACTTCGGCCGGGGAATAGGAGACGCCCAAATCGGTCGCCTGGGTCAGCGACAGGGTCGCGGGCTGGATCTTGTGCGGATTTCCCTTGCCGGCCCCGGCCAAGGCGGTCGCCAGGCTCGGCGCGTCCAGCTTGGGGTGGCCGGTGCGCAGCGGCATCAGCTTGGCCCCGCCGGTGTAGAACTCCGACGCGCCGCATTCGCTGTTCTGCAGATGCGCGGTCTCATGCACATAAACAGAGCCGTAGGGCGGGGTCAGGCAGGCGACCGACAGCGCGTTGGCGGCGATGCCGGTGGCGACGGGAAAGACATGAACGGGATGCTCGAACAGGGCCGAATAGACCTTGTTGAGCTCCATGCTCAGCTCGTCGTCCCCGTAAGAGGCGGCGGTCCCTTCGTTGGCGGCTGCGAGAGCGGCCAAAACGTCGGGCCGCACGGAGGCGCAGTTGTCACTGCGAAAATCGATTGAGTCGGGCTGCATGCCTCAAGGTCTCCCGCCGCAGCAGGTCGCTGTCAAGCGCCTTTGGCGGCGAGGCCGCGCAATCTTCCCAAAGGCGCTAGCGGACGAAGGCGAAGCGGTCGTCGCCGGTCTTGTTCGTCGAGCGGGCGGTCAGGAAAACCGTGCGCCCGTCCACCATCCGCACCGTCACATTCGCGTTGCCCGGCGTTGAGCCGGAGTGGCGCAGCACGATGGAGGAAAAGGTGAAATCCATCTGCATGTTCCTGGTTGCCGACCCGCCGGTGACCACGAACCGCCGCTGGAAGGTGATGTAGGTGGTCCCTTCCCGCGGCACCTCCATCGTGATCCGCTCAAGATCCGCCGGCTCGTAAATACCGGTCTGGTTAAACTGAACGGTCGGGGCCTCGCCCTGCGGAGTCGGGGCGTCGGCGGCCTGGCCGCCGTCGCTGGCGTCGGCGTCATTCGGCGACTGCTCCTGCGTGGGCGCTGGCATGGGGGCAGGAGACCGAGCGGGCGCCTGCGCATGGGCCAGAGCGCTCAAACACAGGAGCGCGAACAAGATCGGGAGAAGCTTAACGGACTGCATCGCGGCCAATCATAACCGAATTCAAGATCGAACAGTATCGCGGAGTACGCGGAGTCAGGGCGCAACTCCGGCCTTCGCCAGAAACGCCCGTAAATCCTCCCAGGCGCGT
>JBMLRS010000365.1:0-2979 GCA_049240905.1 Elsteraceae bacterium | reverse complement strand
GGCTGGCCTTCTTCAAGCAGGAGTTCCCCTCCTTTCCGCCGGAGGGGTACACGGTGAAATGGTTCGGCGCGATCGCCGGCAACAGCGCCTTCACCAACGGCTTTCTGACCAGCCTGCAGGTTGGCGTGACGGCGACCCTTGCGGGCCTTGCGCTGGGGGTCCCGGCGAGCCTGATCCTCGTGCGGCGACAGTTCATCGGGCGCGGCGCGTTGAACCAATTGCTCTTGATGCCGCTGATCGTGCCCGGCGTGGTCATGGGCACCGCCATTTACGTGTTCCAGATCGAAGCGGAGATCGCGACCGAACTGCCCATCCTGGGCTCCATGGCGGGCTTGATCGCCGCGCATACGCTGATCGTGATTCCCTGGTGCGTGCGGCTGGTGGCGGCGAGCCTGACCGGCGTCGACCGGTCGGTCGAGGAGGCGGCGCAGAGCCTGGGCGCCGATCAGTGGACAACCTTCTTCCGCGTGACCCTGCCGACGATCCGGCCAGGCGTGGTGGCCGCCGCGCTGTTCGGCTTTGTGATGTCGTTCGGGAATCTTGAGATGAGCCTGTTTCTGGTCGCCCCCGGGCAGACCACCCTGCCGATTGCGATCCTGCAATATCTGGAATGGAAGATCGATCCGACCGTGGCTGCGGTCTCCGTGCTCCAGATCCTGCTGATCGGGACGGCGATGGTCGTGACCGACCGCTACGTCAAACTCTCGCGGGTCGTATAGCTATGGCTTCACTCTCCCTCTCCGGCGTCACCAAGCGCTATGGCGACGCCATCGTCGTCGACGGCGTCACGCTGGACGTGGCGGACGGCGAGTTCCTGGTGCTGCTGGGGCCAAGCGGCTGCGGCAAGACCACGACGCTACGGATGATCGCAGGCTTCATCCCGCCCAGCGCCGGCGTCATCAAGCTGGGGTCGCGCGACGTGACCAACATGCCGCCCTGGAAGCGCAACGCCGGCCTCGTGTTCCAGAACTATGCGCTGTTCCCGCATCTGACGGTCGAGCAGAACGTCGCTTTCGGGCTGGAGATGCGCAAAGCGCCCGTCGCGGAGATCAAGCCCCGCGTCGCGCAGGCGCTGGATTTGGTTCGGCTGAGCGGGCTCGGCGACCGGTTTCCCCGGCAGCTCTCCGGCGGGCAGCAGCAGCGCGTCGCGCTGGCGCGCGCGCTGGTGATCCGCCCGGACGTGCTGCTGCTCGACGAACCTTTGTCTAACCTGGACGCCAAGCTAAGGCTCGACGTGCGGGTCGAGATCCGCGCGTTGCAGCGCGAGTTGGGCCTGACCACGATCATGGTGACGCATGATCAGGAGGAAGCGTTGACCATGGCTGACCGGCTGGTGGTGATGTCCGACGGGAGGGTTCGCCAGATCGGCGCGCAGGCCGACCTCTACGAGCGTCCGGCCGATCGCTTCGTCGCCGACTTCGTCGGCCGCTCCACGATGCTGGAGGGAACGATAGACGCGCCGGGCCAGTTTCGCACGCAAGGCGGGCTGACTCTGCGCTGCGTTGAAGCCAAGAACGGCCCGTCAACCCTGGCTTTGCGCCCCGAACGGCTGACCTTGGGCGCGGCGGCGGACAGCCTTGACAATAGGGTGGACGGCGTCGTGACCTTCGTCTCGTATCTCGGCGCGATGATCGATTTGCATGTGCGGCTCAATGAGCGCGACCATGTGGTCGTGCAGACGCCGAACCGCCGCGACGGCGCCTTGCCGGCGATCGGCGCCCAGGTCCGCGTGGGCTGGAACGCCGAAGCCGGTCTGGTCTTCCCCAACTGACGTTCACCAACGAAAAAGGAACCCATCGATGTCACAGAAAGATCGGACCACCCTCGGGCGGCGCGACGCGTTGAAGACCCTCGGCGCAGCCGCCGCCGGCGCGGCCCTGCTGCCGGCGGTCGCCTCCAGCCCCGTCCGCGCGCAGGCCTCCGGCCGCGTCGTCGTCGGCACCTGGGGCGGCGACTACGCCCGACTGCTGACCAAGAACATCGAAGAGCCTTTCCTGAAATCCAAAGGCTTGGAAGTGGTGCAGGATCAGGCCGCCGACGCGCCGCGCCGCGCCAAGATGGTGGCCGAACGGCGCCTGCCGCGCGGCACGACCGACATCCAGGGTCTTTCCGCCGCCCAGATGTTCGAGATGAACGAGGCCGGCGTCGCCGAGCCGATCGACTATTCGAAGCTGAAGAACGCCGACAAGATCATCCCTCTGATGAAATACCCGTTCGGCGTCGGCCATATCCTGTCCGGCAAGGTCGTGGTCTATAACCCGAACGCGATCAAGCCGGCGCCGACCAGCTACAAGGACGCCTTCGATCCGAAATATGGCTCCAAGCTGGGCTTCATCGACATCCAGTATCAGTATGTGATGCTGTGCGCCGCCATCGCCGCCGCCGGCGACCAGACCCAGATCGAGAAGGGCAAGGAGTTGCTGATGGCCGCCAAGAAGGGCGGCGCCCGGCTCTATCCGACCAACGAGGCCTTCGCCCAGGCGCTCAAGGCCGAGGAAATCACGATCGGCCTGATGTGGAAGGCGCGCGCGGTGCAGTGGCAGAACGCGGGCATCTCCGTCGACTCGATCGCGCCCAGCGAGGGGGTCATGGCCTATGTCTCGGGCTTCATGATCCCGAAGAACGCGCCGAACAAGGCGGGGGCCTACGCCTATATGGACGCGATGCTGGAGAAGGGCGCGCAGGAGAACTTCGCGATCGACATGGGCTACGCCCCGACCGTCACCAACGCCCAGGTCGCGCCGGATCTGATGAAGCGCATCGGATTCACGGACGAGGAGTCCAAGAAGATGCAGGACGTGAAGTACGAATTCCTGGCCAAGAACGACTCCGCCATGAAGGAATGGTGGGACAAGGTGTTCAAGGCGTAAGACAAAAACAGGAAACCGACCGATGGCGAAGGCATCCACGCGACCGGTCGGCGACCTGGGAAATGTGACGGCGGCGGGGCTTCTGGTCCCCGCCGCTATTTTCGTCTCG
>JBMLRS010000364.1:0-1421 GCA_049240905.1 Elsteraceae bacterium | reverse complement strand
CCGGAGCATTGCACCGGACCGCCGAGGGTGCGCTGCTTCGGGCCGGCGCGACGCGCGACCGCAGGCCGCTCGGACGCGCGGTCTGACGCTCTGCTGAGGTCGCTCGGGGAGAAGGCGTTCATCGGCTGATCCTGAGTGTTTTTGTGCACTGCACCTGACTAACAGCCGGCGTGGCAGGCCTCAAATCACCTATTATTTCCTACTGTTACAAACAGTCGGAAAATGTGGATTCATCGCGACGCAATAAGGGCGGGAATCCTGAGGAATCCCGCCCTTTTCGCGTGGTCTAGTTCGCCTGACGACGCAGGAAGGCGGGGATCTCCAGATCGTCGCCCGGCGTCGTCGGCTCGAAGCGGCCTCTGCTCTCCAGCGCGCCCAAGGTCGGCTGCTGTTGCTGCGGTTGCGGCCTTGGCTCAACCGTCTCCTTCGGGGTCATCAGACGCTTGCCGGCGCCGGTGACGCGCTCCAGCAGACTGTTGCCGCGACGGGGGGCCGGCTCCCGCACGCCATTGGCCTCGGCCGCCAGGGTGAAGGGATCCGGTTCGCCCTGCGCCGCGACGGCGCCCAGGGTTGGTTGCTGGATCGGGGCCGGACGGGCCGGCTCGACCGGGGCCTGCGCCGAAGGCTGCATCGGACGCGGCGGCAGGTAGGGCTTGTCGGCCGTCAACGGCGCGGCCGGGGCCGCCTGCTGACCATAGCGCGCGCCTTCCTGCTTGAGCGGTTCGGTGCGGCGTTGGGCGACGGACTGAGCCGAGTTATGCGCGGCGTTCGGCTCATACTGCATCGCCAGCGCGTTGGCGCCGTCGGTCATGTAATGGCCGGTCTCATAGCTCTCCCCGCCGGACTGATAATCCTGAGGCTGGGAGTCCTGGGCTTGAGCGTGCGGGCGATAACCGCCGCCCGGGTTCTGTCCGGCGTTGAACACATGAGGCGCGGGGGGCGGGGCGGCGGGGGCGAAGCCGCCGTGAGACCCGGTGTTGACGCCTGGATTGTAACCGCCGCGCGTGACCGAAGGCGGCGCCATGATCGGGGTGGGCTCCGGCGCGGGGGCGCGCTCCTGTTCGCCCACCAGGCTCAGCTGCGGCTTGCGCTCGCCCTGGATCTGGTGGGCCGAATCCATGCCGGTGGCGACCACGGTGACGCGCATGCGGCCGTCCATCGATTCATCGATGCTGGTGCCGAAGATGATATTGGCGTCGGGGTCGACGTCGTCGCGGATACGGTTCGCGGCTTCGTCGATCTCGAACAGGGTCAAGTCCATGCCGCCGGAGATGCTGATGAGGACGCCGCGGGCGCCCTTCATCGAAGCGTCGTCGAGCAACGGGTTGGAGATGGCGGCCTCGGCGGCGTCAAGCGCGCGACGGTCGCCGGACGCTTCGCCCGTGCCCATCATCGCCTTGCCCATCTCGTTCATGATGGCC
>JBMLRS010000363.1:0-2326 GCA_049240905.1 Elsteraceae bacterium | reverse complement strand
CTCTGGCCGACATCGATCGCCACGCCCGGCAGTTCAGGGGCGTTGGCCTCGATCCGCGCGACTTCGTCCCAGCTCAAATCCTCGCGCAGCAGGATCGGCACGAAGCTGCGCCGACGCCTGCCTTCGCGCAGCACGCGGCGCTTGTCGAACTCGGACAGCGCGACGACCTGGCCGACCCGCTCCAACGCGGTCTCCAGATCACGCGCCTGCTCCGACACGATGACCAACCGATAATTCAATCGATTGAGCGCAAGGGGCTCCCCAAACCGGTCGAGGATGCGCCCGCGCGGCGGAGCGAGGAGCCGCCAGTTGATGCGATTCTCGTCCGCGAGCATCTGATAGCGGTCTGCTTCGACCACCTGGAGGTAATAGAGGCGCCCCACCAGGGTGGAGAGCAGACCAAGCTTGCCGCCCGCCAACAGCAGCGCGCGGCGGGTGAACAGGCGATCCCGCTGCTGGGCTTCGCGATTGTTCATTCAAGTCACCCCCGGCAAAGCGGGCAGCACCCGCCGGTGAGTCCGGATGAAGAACCAGACCAACAAGGGAAACATGGTCGAGGTGGCGGCGAAGCGGAGAAAGGGTTCGGAGGCGCGCAGGAACTTCAGGGCCAGCAGCGACGTCGTCGCCCAGCTGACGAAAGCCGCCAGGGCGGCGACCATGATGAATCCGACCCAGGTCAAGGCGAAGGGCTTGCCCAGAAACAGGCGACGCTGATTGAGAACCAGCGCGTAGGCGCCGAGGAGCACGAGCGCGGAGCCGCCCAAGGTCGCCCCGCTCGCCAGATCCTCCAGCACGCCGATCGCAAAGATCGCCGGCGGCGGCAACAGATCCGGCCGGTAGATCGGCACGGCGAGCAGAAGCGCGAGCACGACCGTGATCAGGCCCGGCGTCAGCGAACGCAGGCCTACGTCCAACTGACGCCAGAGCGAATAGCCGGGATTGACCGCCATGGTCAGCGCGCCGCGCGCGACCGCGCGGCCGGGGCCGCGGGCGGCGGCGCAGTCAGGATGCCGCCGAGGTTCAGATCGAGCAGCCGAATGAACTCCAGCCTCGACCAATCGACATAAGGTTGGACCAGCACGCCGCGGTCGCCGATCGCGGTCACCACGCCGACCGGCATGCCAGGCGGCCAGGTGTTGCCATGGCCGGAGGTGACCACACGGTCGCCTGGGGAGACCGAGGCGCCCTGGCGGAGATAGATCAACCGCGGCTCGTTGCTGTTGTCGCCGGCCAGCACCGCCCGCTCTCGGGTGGATTCGATCATCACTGGGATGCGGCTGTTCAAGTCCGTGATCAGCAGGATGCGCGCGCTGCGGTCGCCGACGTCGGTAACGCGGCCGGCCAGCCCTTCGCCGGTCACCGCCGGCTGCCCACGCACCACGCCGTTCTCGCTGCCGACCGAGACCAGGACGCTGCGCACGAAAGCGCCGCCATGGTCCGCGATCACCCGGCCGGTGATCGACTTGATCTCTGAATCCGCCGGATAACCCAGCAGGCTCCGCAACGCCTCGTTCTCGGAATCAAGCTTGCGCGCGACTTCATGCCAACGCTCAAGCCGCTGCACTTCTTCACGCAACCGCTCGTTTTCGGTGCGCAATTGCCAGAAACGGCGGATGTCGGCGAGGGTCCCGGCGATCGTGTCGGCCGGTCGGCTGAGCGCCTGATAGAACGGCGTCACGACGTCCAGCAGCACGCCCCGCGCGCGATCCACCGCCAGAAGGTCGAAACGGCTGGTCACCATTAGGCCGATCGACGCCATCACAAGCAGCGCGAAGGCGAATCGTCCCAGCGCGGCGCGGAACGGCGCCACCAGCCGGAATGAGATTCGTGCGGGCCCTCGCATGACCGATAAACGCTTCTCCGCTTTACGAAAGCCCTGTGTCGCTCTCAACGCGGCTCAAAGCAAGCGATTCTCGCCTATTTCACAAGTTCAATAAGCGTTAATCAACACGTTGCGCAGGGTCTTCATTTCCTCCAGGCAACGCCCGGTGCCGAGCGCCACGCAGGACAGAGGCTCCTCCGCGACCGAAACCGGCAGGCCCGTGGCCTGACGCAGCACGAGATCGAGGTTGCTCAGCAGAGCGCCGCCGCCGGTCAGCACGATGCCCTTGTCGACGATGTCGGCCGCCAATTCCGGCGCGGTGTGCTCCAGCGCGACCTTCACCGCCTCGACGATCTGGCTGATCGGCTCAGACAGGCTTTCGGCGATCTGACGTTCGGAGATGACCAGCTCCTTCGGGACGCCGTTCATCAAGTCGCGGCCCTTGATCTCCATCAGTCGGCCCTCGCCGTCCTCCGGCAGGGCGGCGGACCCGATCTGCTTCTT
>JBMLRS010000362.1:0-6633 GCA_049240905.1 Elsteraceae bacterium | reverse complement strand
CGCTCCGTTCACAGGGCTTAGTGAAACCATGACCGCGCCACCTTCTCCAACATCGTCATCGCGGCGTCGATCTCGGCCTCGCCGATGATCAGCGGCGGCAACAAACGCACCACATTATCGCCGGCGGCGACGGTCAACAGACCCTCGTCCCGCAGGCGGGATTGCATCTCGCCATTATTGACGACGCATTTCAGGCCGAGCATCAGGCCGGCGCCGCGCGCTTCCTCGAACACTTTCGGATAGTCCGCGACCAGCTTCACGAGGCGGTTCCAGAAGAGGCGGGCGACGCGGTCGACCTCCTCCAGGAATCCGTCGGCCAGAATCACGTCGAGCACCGCGTTCGCCGCCGCCATCGCCAGCGGATTGCCGCCGAAGGTGGTGCCGTGGGTGCCGGGCGTCATGCCCTTGGCCGCCTTCTCGTTGGCCAGGATCGCGCCCATCGGGAAGCCGCCGCCGATGCCCTTGGCCAGCGCCATGACGTCCGGCGCGATCCCCGCCCATTCATGGGCGAACAGCTTGCCGGTGCGGCCAACGCCGCATTGGACCTCGTCGAACACCAGAATCAGGTCGAACTCGTCGGCGATCTTGCGCAGCTCGCGCAGGTAATCGAGCGTGGCCGGACGAATGCCGCCTTCGCCCTGCACGGGCTCGAACATGATGCCCGCCGTCTCCGGCGTGATCGCCGCGCGCAGCTCGTTCAGATTGCCGAAGGCGACCTGATCGAAGCCCTCCACGGTGGGAGTGAAGCCCTTCAGATATTTCGGCTGACCGCCGGCCGCCAGCGTGGCCAGCGTGCGGCCATGGAAGGCGCCTTCGACGCTGATCATGCGGTAGCGTTCCGGGTGGCCGTTCTCATACTGGTATTTCCGGGCGAACTTGATCGCGCCCTCCAGGGCCTCCGCGCCGGAATTGCAGAAGAAGGCGGTGTCCGCGAAGGAATGCGCGACCAGCCGCTCCGCCAGCTTTTCTTGGCCGGGGACGCGGTAGAGGTTGGACACATGCCACAGCTTCTCCACCTGCGCCTTCAGCTCGGCGACCAGATGGGGGTGCGAATGGCCCAGCGAATTGACGGCGATCCCGGAAGCGAAGTCCAAATAACGTCGCTCGTCCGATGCAATCAGCCAAGGTCCTTCGCCGCGCTCGAAAGCGAGGTCGATCCGGGCGTAATTCGGCATCAGAGCGGAGATCACGGTCTTGTCCTTTGTCTCGGGAGGGTGGGGCTAGGGTTGTGGATAACCGTTCGCCTGGGCGAAGCGGAAACACAAATCATCCGAAGGCGCGCTGTCCCTGTCAACTGGATCCTGTGAAAAACGGCCAGCGTCCGCAGATAACGCAAAAATCTTTGTGGAAATATTGACGCTCCACGACGGCGAAACTAGCTTGCTGGGCAACTCAAGTTTAAGGCGAAGAAGAGCATGGGCGTGGTCGCGACAGAGGCGCCTGATCTGATCCGCGCGGCTTTCGCCAAGCAGCGGCCGGGGTGGGAGCTGTTGGACGTTTCGCTGGTGGTCCCGCGGTTCGGCGGCTTTCTCGTCGTGGTCGCGTGCGAGAACAAGGCTCCGGCGCCGGAGGGGGCGGCGCGCTTCGCCGACGAGGTTTGCTATGTGTCCGCGAAGGGCGACGTCACCTGCTTCTCCGACATCGCGAGCTTCGCCAACTTCCTGATCTGGTACGAGCGTCGTCCGTTCTCCGCGAAGTGGCTGACGCTCCCGCTGTTCTTCCGGTGCCTTTGGTTGGCGGGGCTGATCTTCGCCGCCTTGAGTTTGGACGAGGCCTTGGCGGGGGGATCCACCCTTCATGTCGCCGGCGCCATGGTCTCCATGCTCGGCTTCGGTTGGCTGGTGATCTCGCGGCCCCCTGAGTGACGCCTGGTCATCCGTTCAGCGTGACGCGCCCCAATCCGGAGACGTCGTAGCCTGAGAGCTCCGCCGCTTTGCGCGTAAAGGCGGGCGAGCGGGCGAAAGCGAGGAGGGCCTGCATGGGCGGCTCAAAATAGTCGCGACGGCGCAGGACCAGATCGAACCGCTCCAGCCTCAGGGGTAGGAACTCCAATCGGAAAAGCTTGGCGACGGCCCGAATCGCGACGCCGCAATCGGCCTCGCCATGGGCGACCGCCAGCGCCAGATCGCTCTCGTTGCTGAAGGGAGGCTCGATCACCTGAAGCGACGCGGGCGCTATTCCCTTCGCAAGCAGCAGGCCCTCCAACAGCACCTGCGCGCCGGATCCGGGCTGGCGCGTCGCCACCCGCGGCCGCTTTCGAGCCAGATCCTCCAGTTCAGACAAGCGCAGGGGATTGCCGGGCGCTACGATAAGGCCCTGATCCCGTCGCGCCCACTCGATCGCGACCAGATCATGCGGCCAGGAAAGCGCGCGAATAGCGGAGGTGTTGTCTTCCCCGCTCTGAGTATCGTGGAGATGGACGCCGGCGATCAGGGCGTGGCCGGCGGCCAACCGCTCCAGCCCGCGCCCGCTGCCCTCCGTCAACAGCGCAAGGCCGCAGCCGGACTCCCGCAGCGCCCATTCCAGCAGCGGGTCATGGCTGCCCGCCACGATCGGCGGCGGGGCGGCGGCGTGATCGGGCATGAGCATCTGGTCGGCCAGCCAACGATCGATCGCGGCTTTCGGAAACAGCCATTTGCCGGCGGCCTTGCTGCAGGGGACGCGCTGCTCCGCGATCAATTCATAGACCTTGCGCTCCTTGATCCGGAGATAGAGCGCCACTTCGGCGGTGGTCATCAGATCCTGCATAATGATGCGAATTTGCGTGATTATTCCGCATTTGTCAGCAGCGGCGGTTTTCGCTCATAGCTTCGCCATGAATGACGTCACGGACTCCGCCGGCTTGGCCTTGGGCCTGATCCTGCACGCCGATCCGGCGCTGACGCAGATCGTCGGGTTGTCGCTGGCGGTCAGCCTGGGGGCGGTGCTGCTGGCCGGGCTGATCGGCCTGCCGCTCGGCGCGGCGATCGCGTTGCTGCGCTTTCCCGGGCGCGGCGTGGTGGTGGTGTTCCTGAACGCCTGCATGGGGCTGCCGCCGGTCGTGGTGGGGCTCGCGATCTATCTGACGCTGTCGCGCGCCGGACCGCTCGGTTCGCTCGGGCTGCTGTTCACGCCCACGGCGATGATCATCGCGCAAACGGCCCTGGTGCTGCCGATCGTGGCGGCGCTCACCCGTCAGGTGGTGACGGATCTGTGGACCGAATACGCCGAGCAGTTGAGCTCCCTCGGCGTCACGCCGCTGCGCGCGGCGCCGACGCTGCTGTGGGACGGCCGGCTGAGTCTGGTGACGGCGTTGATGGCCGGCTTCGGGCGGGCGATCGCGGAGGTCGGCGCGGTGATGATCGTCGGCGGCAACATCGCCGGCGTCACCCGCACCATGACCACGGCGATCGCGCTGGAGACCTCCAAGGGCGATCTGGCCCTGGCCTTGGCTCTGGGGTTGGTGCTGCTGCTGCTGGTGCTGGCGGTGAACGCGGTGGCCTCCGCTCTGGGCGCGATGGCGAAGCGGTTCGGCGAATGAACGGCCTGATGCCCCTGCAGTTGAGCGGCGTCTGCTATCAGGCGCAAGGCGTGACGCTGCTCGATCGGCTCGACCTGGTCTTGGAGCAGGGGCGGCGCACGCTGGTTCTGGGCCCGAACGGGGCCGGGAAATCCTTGCTTCTGCGGCTCTGCCACGGGCTGATCGAACCGACCTCAGGCTCGATCCGTTGGGCCGGCGGCAAGCTGTCGACCACCGATCCCGCCGCGCGTCGCCGGCAGGCCATGGTGTTCCAGCGCCCGGTGCTGTTGCGCCGCTCCGCCGCGGCGAATCTGGCCTACGCGCGCGCCGTGATGGGCGATCGCGGACGCAGCGTGTGGGACGCGCTGGAGGCGTTCGGCCTGACGGCGCTGGCGGATCGGCCCGCGCGCGTGCTGTCCGGCGGTGAGCAGCAACGCCTGGCGCTCGCCCGCGCCTGGATCTGCGCGCCGGAGATGCTTTTCCTCGACGAACCGACCGCCTCGCTTGACCCGGCGGCGACCCGCGCCGTGGAGGCGGCCGTGGCGCGCTTCCACGAGGAAGGCGCGACCGTCGTGATGACCACCCATGACCTGGGGCAGGCGCGCCGCCTCGCGGATCGGGTCCTGTTCATGGCCGGCGGTCGGCTGATCGAAGACGCCCCGGCCGACCAGTTTTTCACCCGTCCCGCAACCGCCGCCGCCCGGGCGTTCCTGGCCGGCGATCTGGTTTTGTAGGAAGATCTGCATGTTCACGCGCTGGTTCGTCGCATTCGCCTTGCTGATCTCGGCCGCCGCGCCGGTCGCGGCGCAGGACCGCTTCATCACCTTGGCGTCGACCACCTCGACCGAGCAGTCCGGCCTGTTCGGCCATCTTCTGCCGATCTTTCAGCGCCAGACGGGAATCGCGGTGCGGGTCGTCGCGGTCGGCACCGGGCAGGCGCTGGCTCTGGGCCAGCGCGGCGACGTGGACGCGCTTCTGGCGCATGACCGGTCGGGCGAGGACAAATTCGTCGCCGACGGGTTCGGAATCGATCGGCGCGACGTGATGTTCAACGACTTCGTGCTGATCGGTCCGACTGCGGATCCCGCGAGGATCAAGGGGGGCAGAGACGCGTCGCAGGCCTTCAAGCTGATCGCCGACGCGAAGGCCCCTTTCGCCAGCCGAGGCGACGACAGCGGCACCCACCGCACCGAACTGCGGCTGTGGAGCGTCGCCGGCTTCGGGCCGAAGCCGCAAGGGTCCTGGTATCGCGAGCTTGGGTCGGGCATGGGGCCGACCTTGAACACCGCGTCCGGCATGGACGCCTATGTGCTGGCCGATCGCGCGACCTGGGCCAATTTCCGCAATCGCGGCAATCTCGCGATCCTGCTGGAGGGCGACAAGCGGTTGCTCAATCCCTATGGCTCGATCCTGGTCAATCCGCAGCGCCATCCCAGCGTGAAGGCGGCGGACGCCAAGGTCTGGCATGAGTGGTTGACCTCGCCGTCGGGGCTTGCGGCGGTCTCCAGCTATAAGATCAATGGCGAACAGCTGTTCTTCCCCGGATCGGGGTCGTAGACTGACTTGTCGTCAAACTCTGTGGAAGCTATGACCGAAGCCATGTGGGACGCGATCTGGATCAACGCCCGACTGGCCACGATGGTCGGCCAGGGCTGGGGCGCTGTGGAGAACGGGGCGATCGGCGTCGTCGACGGGACCATCGCCTATTGCGGCCCTATGGCCGGCTTGCCTAAGCCGGCGGCGCAGCTCGCAAGGCAGGTGCATGACGCGGAGGAGCGCTGGATCACGCCGGGTCTGGTCGATTGCCATACGCATCTGGTGTGGGGCGGGGATCGCGCGCGCGAGTTCGAGATGCGGCTGGAAGGCGCGACCTACGAGCAGATCTCGCGCGCCGGCGGCGGCATCCGATCCACGGTCGCGGCGACCCGGGCGGCGTCGGAGGCGGATCTGTTCCACGCCGCGGTCGGGCGCCTGTCGGCGCTGATGGCGGAAGGGGTGACCACCGTCGAGATCAAGTCCGGCTACGGGCTGGACGTGGAGACCGAGACCAAATGCCTGCGGGTCGCCCGGCGGCTGGGCGCGGTGTTCCCAGTAACGGTGAAGACGACCTTCCTGGGCGCGCACGCCGTGCCGCCGGAATTCGACGGCGACGCCGACGGCTACATGACGGACGTGATCGAGCGGCAGCTCCCGGCCGTCTTTCAAGGCGAGCTGGCTGACGCGGTGGACGCCTTCTGCGAAGGCATCGGTTTCTCCCATGACCAGACCGAGCGGCTGTTCAAGGCCGCCAAGACCTTCGGCCTGCCGGTCAAGCTGCACGCCGAGCAACTGTCGGATCTGAGCGGCGCGGCGCTGGCCGCCAAGTATGGCGCGCTGTCGGCCGATCATCTGGAATGGCTGTCGGACGAGGGCGTGGCCACGATGGCGAAGGCCGGAACGGTCGCGGTGCTGCTGCCAGGCGCCTTCTATTTCCTGCGCGAGACCAAGCTGCCGCCGATCGCCGCCTTGCGCGCGGCGGGCGTTCCGCTGGCGCTTGCGACCGACTGCAATCCCGGCTCCTCGCCGCTGCTCTCGCCCCTGCTGGCGATGAACATGGCCTGCACTCTGTTCCGCATGACCCCGGCGGAGGCGCTGGCCGGTTTCACCCGCGAAGGCGCGCGCGCGCTGGGCATGGGGGAGACGCATGGCCAGCTCGCGGTCGGCAAGGCGGCGGATTTCGTCGCCTGGGACATCGAATCCCCGGCGGAGCTGGCTTATGTGATGGGTCCGCGGCCCGCCGCCTTCGTGGTCTATGGCGGGGCCACCCGCGTCTAGCGGGCCGGGCGCGCCGAACCCTCCGCGCCCATGATCATCCGTCAGCTCATCTATCTCGACGCGCTCGCCCGGGAGAAGCATTTCCGCCGCGCGGCGGAGGCGTGCCACGTCTCGCAGCCCACCTTGTCAGCCGCGATCCACCAGTTGGAGGAGGAGCTGGGGGTGTTGATCGTCGAGCGCGGCCATCGCTTCCAGGCGCTGACCCGCGAAGGCGAGGCGGTGCTGGCGCACGCTCGCCGCATCCTCGCGGAGGCCGATCTGCTGAAGGACACGATCGCGGAGCTGCGCCAGGGCGTGACCGGCCGGATCCGCCTGGGCGC
>JBMLRS010000361.1:11684-12542 GCA_049240905.1 Elsteraceae bacterium | reverse complement strand
TGACAAAATGGTCGAGCGGCCAGCATTTATGCTTGCCGCCGGCGCCGGGGGCGAGGCCGACATAGACCGCGCCGGGTTGGACGGGAAGCAGCCGCTCCGCCACCTCCAACGCCTCCTCCGGCAGGTTGAGAGGCGCGTCGGGCCCCGTGGCGACCCCAGTGCCGAGAGCGCAGAGCTCCAGCAGCTGCTCCACCAGCCGAACCGGGGAGACGTGGCCGCGCGGCGGGCGCACGTCGGACAGCAGCCAATCGGCGCTGCCGGAGACGAAGCGGTTGGTCGAAATTCGCTTCAGGATCAGGGAAGTCGGCACGCGGCGCTGAGTGTCGATCACAAGATCGAAATGCTGGCTGGCGAGCGGGCGGGCCCCCACCATCTCGGTCCAACTGACCCCGATGTCGGCCTCGTCGACCACGGCGTCGAGCAACCCTTCGACCAGCGGGCTGAGGCTGGTGCGGTAGGCGCTGGCCCCTTTCCCGGCGAGCCAGATCAGCTCCCCATCGGGCACGGCGGCGCGCAGCGCGCGGACGAACGGCAGCTTGATCAAGCCGTCGCCGACCCGATCCAACCCGACATAAACCAGCACCCTTGCGTCCGCGGCGATCGCCGGCGGCAGTGCGAATCCGCTCATGACCACAGTCTTACCTGCGTCTTCGACCATATCCAAGCCAACCGCGCTGCGATATCTTCCAGCGCCCCATGAGGCTGGATCGATGACCGTCAGAAACCTCTCCGCCCTGCTGCAACCTCAATCTGTCGCGTTGATCGCCCAGGGCGAACCGCTGGGGTTGGCGCTCGCCGACAATCTGACGCGCGCGCATTTTCGCGGCCCGGTTCTGCCAGTCAGCCCCTTCCATCAAT
>JBMLRS010000361.1:0-11674 GCA_049240905.1 Elsteraceae bacterium | reverse complement strand
TGCTGGCCTATCCTTCGATCGAGGATCTGCCCTTCGCGCCCGACCTCGCCCTGATCCCGACGCCGACGACCACCCCGTCCGCCACCTTGCCGGACCTGATAGCTCGCCTGGGCGCCCGGGGCGTGCGCGGGGTGGTCCTGCTGGGCGAAGGGCAGAGCTTCGACCCGGCTCTGGTTCAGGAGATGATTCGCGCGGCGCGGCCGACCATGACCCGACTGATCGGGCCGAACAGCCTGGGCGTCATGGTCCCGGCGATCGGCTTGAACGCCAGCTTCGCGCCGACGATGACGCGGCCCGGCTCCATCGCCTGCGTCACGCAATCCGGCGGCGTCGCGGCCTCGCTGCTGGATTGGGCCGCCTCGCGCGGGATCGGCTTCAGCCACATGATCGCTCTCGGCGACATGGCCGACGCCGACCTCGGCGACATGCTGGATTATCTTGCGAATGATCCGGACGTGGACGCGATCTGCCTGCATGTCGACCATGTCACCGCCGCGCGGAAGTTCCTGTCGGCGGCGCGCGCGGCGGCGCGTCTGAAGCCGGTGATGGCGGTGAAGGCCGAACGCATGAACGCGCCGGGAGGCCTATCCGAACAAAGCACCCACAGCGCGGCGCTCGCCTCGCCTGACGAGGTTTACGACGCCGCGTTCCGGCGCGCCGGCGTGCTCCGCGTCGCCTCGCTGGACGACGTTTTCGCGACCCTGCAGACCTTCGCGCGCGCGCCGTTCGCCTTGCAGTTTGACTCCGCCGCCGTCGGACGCGACCGGATCGCGGTGATCACCAACGGCGACGGGCTGGGGCGGCTGGCGGTCGACGCGATCTCAAACCGGACTGGCGGCCTCGCCGCTCTGTCCGAGGTCACGCTGTCGGCGCTGAGCGAGATTCTGCCGAAAGGCTGGCCGCGCGCGAACCCGATCGACATCCGCTGCGACGCGACGGCGGATCGCTACGCCGCGGTTCTGGAGATCCTGATGAGCGACGCCTCGCTCGACGCCTTGGTCGTGCTGAACGCCCCGACGGCGCTGAGCGACGGGATCGCCGTGGCCAGTCGAGTGGCGGAGATCGCCCGGCCGGGCGGAGGCCGCGCGCGGGCGAAGCCGGTCTTCACCGCCTGGGTCGGCGGCAAGGAGGCGGAAACCGCCCGCGAAATCCTGAGCGCGGCCCAACTGCCGACCTTCGCCACGCCCGAAGCGGCGGTGCGCGGGGCCCAACGGCGGTTCGACGCCGCCCGAGCGCAG
This sequence comes from Elsteraceae bacterium, assembly GCA_049240905.1. GTDB lineage: Bacteria > Pseudomonadota > Alphaproteobacteria > Elsterales > Elsteraceae > JBMLRS01. Next base: position 10,436 of record JBMLRS010000361.1, on the reverse strand, counting down.
GCCGAATTGCTGCGCGCCCCGCCGGCGGAGACGAAGCTGCCGGGCTCCGCCCAACCGCCCGATCGCGCGCGCGTGGCGTCGCTGATCCAGGCCGCCCTCGCCGCCGGTCGGACTTCGCTGGATGAAGGAGAGGCGAAGGAGGTGTTGAGCGCCTACGGGGCCCCGATCACCGCGCATCGGCGCGCGACGTCGGTCGCGGAGGTGGCGGCGGCCGCGCGCGATCTGCTGGCGGCCCAGCGCAGCAGCGGGCGCGTCGCGGTGAAGATCTTGTCGCCGGACGTGGCGCACAAATCGGACGTGGGCGGCGTGGCGTTGGATTTGAAGTCGCCGGAGGCGGCGGAGGCCGCGGCGGCGCTGATTTCGGAGCGGTTGCTGAAACTTCGACCGACGGCCCGGATCGACGGCTTCTCGGTGCAGGAGATGGTGCGGCGACCCGGCTCCTACGAACTGTTCCTGGGGGCGGCGGTCGATCCGGTGTTCGGGCCGGTGATCCTGTTCGGCCAAGGCGGCGTCGCGGTGGAGGTGATCGCCGACGCGGCCATCGCCCTGACCCCGCTGGACCTGCCGATGGCGCGCCAGTTGATCGAGCGGACGCGCGTCTATCGACAGTTGAAGGGCTATCGCCACCGGCCGGCGGTCGATCTGGAAGCGGTGGCGGGCGTGCTGGCGAACCTCTCGCAGTTGATCGTCGAGCAGCCGGCGATCGTGGAGATGGACATCAATCCGCTGCTGGCGGACGAGCAAGGCGTGGTGGCGCTGGACGCCCGGATCCGCCTGACCGCCGAGCCGCGGACTCCGATGGCCTTGTCGCCCTACCCGACCGAGTTGGAGCGGCTGCTGACGCTGTCGACGCCCTTGCCGGAAGGCGACCAGTTCCTGCTTCGACCGGTGCGTCCGGACGACGCCTCCCGCTTCGCCAGCAACTTCAAGAAGTTGATGCCGGAGGACGTGCGCTCGCGCTTCTTCACCTCGATGAAGGAGCTGCCGGCGACCCTGCTGGTTCGGCTTACCCAGATCGACTACGACCGTGAGCTGGCGCTGATCGCGGTTCCGCCGCCCAAGGACGGCGTGGAGTCGGACAGCATTCTCGGCGTCGTGCGGCTGATCGCCGATCCCGACCGAGAGCGAGCCGAGTTTGGCGTGATCGTGCGGAGCGACGCCAAGGGGCATGGTCTGGGCGGGCTGCTGATGCGCGCGATCCTGGATTACGCCCGGGAGACCGGCGTCGGCAGGATCGAGGGGTCGGTGTTCCGGGACAACGCGGCGATGCTGCGGCTGGCGGCGGGTCTCGGCTTCTCGATCAGCACCGATCCGGACGACCCCTCGGTGATGCGGGTCATCTTGCCGCTGCGCTGACCCGGCGCTGCGCGAAATACTGCCAGCAGAGATGGCCGGTCAGGCCGACGATCACGATCGCGCCGCCCAGGATGACGCGGGCGGACGGCGTCTCGCCGTGGATCAGCCAGACGAAAATCGGCCCCAGCACCGGCTCCAACGTGCCGACCAACGCGGCGATCGCCGCCGGCACCAAGCGGACGCCCGTGACGAAAAACGCCATGCCGACGCCCAGATTGATCGCTCCGAAAGCGAACAGCAGCGCCATCTGCGTCGCGTCCACCGCCAGCCCGCCGGTCTGGGTAGCGGCCAGCAGAACGGTGAACAGCATCCCGACGCAGCAAGCGGGAGTCATGCGGACATGGGCGAAACGCCGGGTGAGAACGGTGCTGATGGCGAAGGACAGCGCCATCACCATGGCGAGGATCGAGCCGACCGGCGAGCCGCCGCCGCCAAAGGAATCCGACACCATCACCGCGACCCCGGCGATGACCGCGCCGATCGCGATCCAGGTCGCCGCCTGGACCCGTTCGCGGAACAGCCCCCAGCCGAGCAAAGCCGCGATCAGCGGCACGCCGGCCTGAATCAGGAGAATGTTCGCCACGGTGGTGTAGGCGAGCGCCACGACATAGGCGCCGGAGGCGATCCCGAAGCAGGAGGCGACGGCGAGCCCCGGCCAGCCCATGTTCCGGAACAGATTCAGCGTGCCGCGCGGCCCGTCGCGCACCAGGAGGAAGCCGAGCAGAAAGGCGCTCGCCCAGACCCCGCGCCAGAACATCACGGTCCAGCTGTCTTCGATCGAGATGAAACGCGCGATCGAGCCGCCGAAGCTCCACATCAACGCCGAACCGAAGACGAGCGTCAGGCCTCTGGGGTCAACCGCCGGCGTGGACATGAATGCGCTGAATCCTTTTGTTCGGGCGAACCTACGCGAATGCTGCGATCAGAACACCGCGTAATGCGCGTCGGTCGGCTTGCGCATCAAGCCGTTGATCGGCGTGATGTCCTGCGGGCAGGCGGAGAAGACGACGATCAGATCCATCTCCGCGCGGAACACCATGTAGTCCGCAGGGCGCGAGCTGGGCGGCAGTCGCGTGACCGTGCCGTCCAGATTGATCGGCACGTTCATGAACAGGTTCAGGGGCGCCGGCGAGCAAGGCGGCGTGACGCCGACGGCGGCGAGCGCGAGATAGAGATTTTCCTCGCAATTGTCGTGATGCCCCTCCACCCCAAGCTCCTGATAGATCTCCGCGTTGCAGGCGCAGAGCAGGGTGTCGTGCGCGCCGGGGGTGGTGTCCTCGATCAAGGTCAGCATCGGGCGGCGGCGGGTGGACACGAAAGTGACGCCGACCGCGACCGCCCAGCGGCTGTTGACCGAGCGGGTGTGGTCCATCGACATGTATTCGGCGGGGTTGGCGGCGTTGAACGCCCAGGTGTCCAGCACCTGGCTGCCGTGGGTGTTCACCACTTTCAGGCTCTGCCCTTTGGACAGCTTGATCGCTGTGCCGCGGCGGGCGGGAAGAACGCCGAATTCGGGGGTTGGGGCCATGCCCATGCTCCTGATGTGATCACAGCTGAATCTATGCGATTTCGAGGCTGACAGTCCAAAGCCCGTTGGCCCGCGAAGATATTTTTCTTGAGGCGTTTTCTTCGGCGCGGCGCAGGCGTAGGCTCCGGGCGACCATGCAGATTTACCTGCCGATCGCCGAAGTGTCCGTCGACCTATTCCTGCTGCTCGGGCTGGGCGGGCTGGTCGGATTCCTGTCCGGCCTGTTCGGGGTGGGCGGCGGGTTCATGATGACGCCGCTGCTGATATTCGTGGGCGTGCCGCCGGCGGTGGCGGTGGGAACCCAGGCGAACCAGATCGTCGGCGCGTCGGTTTCCGGCATGATCGTGCATTGGCGCCGCAACGCGGTCGATTTCAAGATGGGCTCGATGCTGCTGATCGGCGGGGTGATCGGCAGCGCGGCGGGGGTCGCCCTGTTCCAGTTGCTGCAGCGAATCGGGCAGATCGATCTGGTGATTTCGCTGACCTACGTGCTGGTGCTGGGCATCGTCGGCGGGCTGATGCTGGTGGAGTCGATGCGCGCGATCTTCCAGCGCCATCGTGGCGCGCAACCCCGGCAGAAGCTGCATCAGCATCTGATGATCCACGGCCTGCCGTTCAAAATGCGCTTCCCGAAATCCCGGCTCTACATCAGCGCGATCGCGCCGATCTCGATCGGGCTAATGAGCGGGATCATGATCGCGATCATGGGCGTGGGCGGCGGGTTCTTCATGGTGCCGGCGATGATCTATGTGCTGGGCATGCCGACCTCGGTGGTGCCCGGCACCTCATTGTTCCAGATCATCTTCATCACCGGCGTCACCACCGTTCTGCACGCCGTGACCAACCAGACCGTGGACGTCGTGCTGGCGCTGACGCTGTTGATCGGCGGCGTGATCGGCGCGCAGGTCGGCGGGCGGTTCGGCACGCATCTGCGCGGGGAGCAGACCCGCGCGCTGCTGGCGCTGATCGTGGTCGGCGTCGCGCTGAAGCTGGCGATCGATCTGGTGATTCCGCCGGAAGACGCCTTCTCGCTGGGATTCACCGCGCGGTGAGCGGTCGCGCCTGGATCATCGCCCTATGCCTTCTGCTGGCGCCGATTCTGGCGTCGACGGGCGCGCGGGCGCAGGCGCTGGTGGCGGACCTCACGAGCCATCTGATCGCGATCACGACCGGCTTCAGCGGCGCGGAGGTGACGCTCTTCGGCGCCGCCGAGGGCGAGGGCGACGTGATCGTGGTGGTGCGCGGCCCGGACGTGCGCGCGATCGTGCGCGAGAAGCGGGCGAGCATGGGCGTCTGGCTGAACCGCGACCGCATGATCTTCGACGATGTGCCGGGCTTCTACGCGATGGCCAGCACTCGGATCGTCGAGGAGATCGCGCCTGCCGACCTGCGCGAACGCCACAAGATCGGCGTCGAGACGCTGAGCCTTAGGACCGGCCAGGCGGCGACGCCCGAGCGGGTGACCGAGTTCCGCGAGGCGTTGATCCGCAACAAACAGGCCCTTGGGCTCTATCCGCAGGCGGTCGGAACCGTCACCTTCGTCGGCGCGCGGCTGTTCCGCGCCACGATCTCTTTTCCAGCGACCGTGCCGACCGGAGCCTATCAGGTCTCCGTTTTCCTGGTGCGCGACGGCCGCCTGATCGGCGCGCAGACCACCCCGCTGCTGATCAGCAAGCTTGGGGTCAGCGCGGAGGTCGTGGACTTCGCGCGCAAAAATCCTTTGTGGTATGGGTTGGTCGCGGTCGCGGTCGCGGTTCTCGCCGGATGGGCCTCGAGCCTTCCTTTCCGACGAGCATAAACGAGCTTAAAGGAGTCGCCATGCCCCTGTTTCTGGCGGAAGCTCCGGCGCCGGAGCGTGTTTTCCTGGTCGTGGTCGACGGCTCCCCCGAACAACGGGCGGCGTTGCACTGGGCCTGCCTGCGCGCCCGCCACACCAATGGCCGAATCGCCATGCTCTACGTGATCCCCCCGACCGACACCCAGCAATGGATGGCGATCGAGAAGCTGATGCGCGAAGAGCGCCGCGCCGAGGCCGAGGAGGTGCTGGCCCGGCTTTCGGAAGAAGTGAAGGAGTGGGCCGGCTGCACGCCCGTGCTCTACGTCCGCGAAGGCTTGGCGCGCGAGGAGTTGCTGAAGCTGCTGGAGGAGGAGCCGATCATCTCCATCCTGGTGCTCGGCGCGGCGACCGGATCGGACGGGCCGGGGCCTTTGGTGTCGCATCTGGCGGGCACGATCGCCGGCAAATTGAAGGTTCCGATCGCCGTCATCCCCGGCGGTTTGACCGACGAACAACTGATGGGAATCGCCTGATCGCCTCGATCGGCAAACTCTGCCGATTGACGTCAAGCCGTTTATGGCCTTCAAGCGACTTGATCGGGTTGTCCTTTCGGCCCATGTGACGGTCTCTGCGGATCGTCCGCCGAAGCAATCTGACGGGGCTTGATCATGTTCATCCAGACCGAACCCACGCCGAATCCGGCGACCTTGAAGTTCCTGCCCGGCCGCACGGTCCTGGAGACCGGCACGGTGCATTACACCCGGCGCGAAGACGCCGTGGTCTCGCCGCTGGCGGAGAAGCTGTTCGGCGTGGACGGGGTCGAGGGCGTTTTCTTCGGGTACGACTTCGTCACCGTGACGAAGAACGAAGACCAGGACTGGAGCGTCATGAAGCCGCCGCTGCTGGGCGCGATCATGGAGCATTTCGTCTCCGGCGCGCCGATGTTCCGCGACGGCGACGGCGCGGTCGAGTCGGGCGGCACCTACGCCGAGGAAGACGCTGGCATCGTCGAGCAGATCAAAGAGCTGCTGGACACCCGCGTGCGTCCGGCCGTCGCCCAGGATGGCGGCGACATCGTGTTCTCGAAATTTGAAGACGGCATTGTGTATCTGCACATGCAAGGTTCCTGCTCCGGCTGTCCGAGCTCGACCGCGACGCTTAAAATGGGCATCGAAAATATGCTGAAGCATTACGTGCCCGAAGTCGTCGAAGTCCGCCCGGTCCTCTGAGCAGGAACGTCAGCAGGCTCCTTTGTCCCCCGCCGCTCAGGCGCCCGACTTCGGTTCGGACCCGGCGGCGACTCGCGACTCAGTTTTCGCTTCGATCCTCATCGCCGCGACCGGGCTGTTCTTCGCCCTGCTCGCGGCGATAGGGCCCTTCCTGTCAGACCGGGCCGCCGTCACGGTCCGGCTCCCGCCCGACCCAACCGAAGCGGCGCGGGTGGTCGGCTACCAAGTCACGGTGGCGATCACCGAGCCGCCGCGCCAACCCTTCATCCCGCGCCCGGTCGAACGCACGGCCCCCGTGGTCGCGGTGGCGACCATCCGCGACGAGCGCGAAGAGCGGCCGGACGTCAATCGCGGCGGACTGCTGGCCGAGGCGGGATCCGATCATCTGCGTCCGCTGGCGGATCGGCTGGGGGCGACGTCCGTCGCCGCTTTTGACCCGCCGTCGCGCGCGCGCGACTGGAGCGCCGATCGGACCGACGCCGCGCGCGTCGAACTATTGCGGGAAACGGCCCTGTTCACGCGCAGCGCCGACGCGATTCGCCCCGCCCTCGCGCAGGACGAGGCCCCGGAAGACCGGATCGCCGGCTTCGCGACCGATCGACTGCGCCCAAGCGAGCTTGATCTCTGGGCCGAGACCGAGCCGTTGGAGGACAGCAAGGGCGTTCGGCCGGCCGCGATCGCCGCCGACCGCGCCGAGGCGATCGTCGTCGCGCAGGACGCGGCCCCAAGCAAGTTGGTCGTCTCAAGCGACGCGCTGACGCCGGCCGCGGACGAAAGCGTCGTCGCCGAAGGCAGGGTGACCACGCACAGGGTCGCGCCCGCCGCCGACCCGTTGCTGGTCGAACGGGCGGTGGCTCTGCTGGCGGAGTTCGTGGACCGCAAAGCGACGCCCGACCGGTTGGAGGCCGCGCCCGCCGCCTTCGCGCAGGCCGAAGCCGCCTCCCCGCCCGCAAAGACCGGCGACCGCTGGAGCCTGGAGCGCAGCGCTTTCGCCCTGGCCGACGCCGGGATCGCCCGTGGGCGCAGCGACGCCGACCGGAACGAGGATGAAAGCGCGCGACCGGCGCTGGCGGAGACGGCTGGCCTTGGCGATGGACCTACCGACGCGCTGGCGAGCGTCGCCCCGCTGGAGTTCGACCCCGCCGACGCGGTTTTCGTCACCGCCCTGCTGCCGGACTGGAGCGAGTGGGACGACGCCGTTCGCCAGAACGCCCTGCGCGAGCGGGCGCTGCTGCGCGCGGCCACATGGAGCCACGCGCCGGAGACGCCCGGCAAGCTGGCGCCGACGCCCGCCTCCTCGCGCGGTCTGATCGATCTGTTCGACCGGCATAACTTCAAGCTCGGCGGATCGACGGTGGTGCCCGCCCTGTTCATCCAGCGGCTTCCTTCGGACATCAGCTCGGTCACGCAGGCGGCCGATCGCAAGGCGCTGTTCCTGCGCGCGCTGCTGCCGTTCGTGGTGGCGACCAACGAGCGCATCACCCGGCAGCGCGAGCGGCTGATCGACCTGCTGCCGCTGATCGAGCAGGGCCTGCCGCTGGGGATCGATGATCGACGCTTCCTGGAGCAGATTCAGGCCGACTTCCGCGTCTCGCGCCCGGATCCGGAGGAGCTGCTGCGCCGCATGGACGTGGTGCCGCCGTCGCTGGCGCTGGCCCAGGCGGCCGAGGAAAGCGGCTGGGGCACGTCGCGCCCCGCGCGCGAAGACAACGCCCTGTTCGGCCAGATGGTGTTCAATGAAGGCGGCATGCGGCTGCGCGAGTTCGAGAACCTGCGCGAGACGGTGGAGGCCTATATCCGCAATCTGAACACCCACCGCGCCTACGCCGATTTCCGCCAGAAGCGCGCCCAGTTGCGCCGCGCCAGCCGCCCCCTGGACAGCCACATGCTCGCCGGCCATATCGAGCGCTATTCCGAGCGCGGCATGGACTACGTCGCGACCATCCGCGGGCTGATGACGGCGAACGGCCTGAGGAACTTCGACGACGCCCGACTGTCCGACATCGAATTCCTGGTGCAGGCGACCGCGCGCTGAGCTGAGGAGGCCTTCCCGTGGCCCTGCTGGACTGGCTTCCCCTGATCGTCGCGCCGCTGATCGTGCGCGGCGGCGGCAAGCTGAAGGACGCGCCGGCGACCAAGGCGATGCTGATCGCCTGTCTGGTCCTGTTTCCGATCGGGCTGCTGATGAGCCACCCGCCGGCCTTCACGCCGTCGTCGATGTTGGAGAGCGCGAAGATACCGACCGCGCTGTTCATGATGGCGGCCTCAAGCTTCTTCCATATCGATCTGGATCATCTGATTTGGAACCTCGCGCCGGTGGCCGCGATCGGACCCTTCGTCGAGCGCCGGATCGGGACGCGGGCGATCTGGCTGATGGCCGGGCTCGCCATGCTCGCCAGCGGGCTGTTCGACATCCTGCTGTTCCGCCACACCGACATCGCCAGCGTCGGCTTCAGCGCGGTGGTCTGCGCCTATCTGGGCGCGCTGCTGGTGGTGGGGTCGCTGCGCTGGATCTGGGTCTGGCTGATCGCCCTGCCGCTGCCCCTGCCCGGGGTCGGCTATGTGGCGATCATGTTCGTGCTGCTGTTTCCCAATCTGGTTGGACTGTCCCTCCCGCCGGTAGCCAAGGATTTCACCAACCACATGGCGCATTACGCCGGATTCGGGGCCGGCCTCGCCTTGGCCGCGGCGCTCTGGAGCGTCAGGCATTTCTGCCTGACGTCGCCCGAGCCCGCGTTGACGGCGGTCAGGTCAGCCATCCCAGAAGCGCCGTCAGGCTCACCACCGACAGCGCGGTCGAGACCAGCACCACGGTCGCCGATCGCTCGACCCCGACCTGGTGGCGCTGCGCGAAGATGAAGGCGTTGTTGCCGGCCGGCAGCGCGGCGCAGATCACCGACACGGCCAAGGCCAAAGGCTGCAGGTCAAAAACCCAACGGCCGGCGGCGTAGACGATCGCAGGCAACGCCAGCAGCTTTATCGCTGTGACGGTCAGAGGCGCCGCCAGATCCTTGCCGGGCCGGATGCTGATCAGGCTGGCGCCCAGCGCGAACAACGCGCAGGGGATGCCGGCGGCCGACAACAGCTCCGCCGCCCGGTCGATCGCGGCGGGCAGCTTCAGCCCCGCGACGCTGAAGGCGAGCCCCGCGAAGATCGCCAGGATCATCGGGTTCTTCGCCGCAGCGATCCCCGCCGCCCGCAGCGCCGCGCCCGGCTTGACCTCGTCGCCCCGGCCGCGGCCCAGCTCCACCGTGATGGTCGCCAAGGTGAACAGCAGCGCGGCGTGGACGGAAATGATCAGCAGCAACGTCGCCAACCCCTCCGCCCCAAGGCTGCGCTGCACCAGCGGGATGCCCAGCATCACCGAATTGCCGAAGGTCGCGCCCATGCCCAGCACCGCGCCTTCCGCCAGGCGCACGTCGAACAGGACCCGCAACAACGGCAAACAGGCCCCGTAGACCAGAAAACAGCTGAGAAAATAGGCGGCGAGCGTCGCCAGATCGTCCTGGGCGGGCGGCGCGGTCGACGCCATGGTGCGGAACAGCAGGGCGGGGATCGCCACCCAATAGACGAACTCCGCGATACCGCGCATCCCCTCCGCCTTGATCACGGGCGTGAGGGCCACGCCATAGCCGACCGCCACCAGGGCGAAGACGGGCAGAACGATTTCAAAGAGGGCGACCATCGGGAAGAACGCGCTGTAAGCTGGAGGATCAGCTTAGGAGGCGCGAGGCGCGATGGACATCCGAAAGATCAACGGGCGACGGGTTGAGGCGGCGAAGCTGGCGGCCTGCGCCGCGATCGGCGCGGCGGGCGGCGGATTGATGATCCGCAACGCGCAGGGCGGCGACGGGATCGCGATCGGCATTCTGGCCGGGCTCGCCTTCTACGGAGTCTATCGGCTGGCGACGCTGCTTATGAGCCGGCCGGCAGCATCGGGATCTGATCGTCCTTGAGCGCGACGCCGCTGAGTTGCCGCGCCCGCGCTTCGGTCAGCAGATAGGCCAGGCGGCGCGCCGCTTCGGCGTAGACCAAGCCTTCCGGGCGGATGTTGGAGATGCAGTTGCGCTCCGCGTCGGTTTTCCCGATCACGGGATCCCAGGTGAGATAGACGCCGAGGCTGTCCGGCGAAGAGAGGCCTGGCCGCTCCCCGATCAGCAAGGCGATCATCTTGGCGCCCAGCGCCGCGCCGACCGCGTCGCCGACCGCGACGCGGCCCTGCGTCACGATCACCGCGGGGCCGATCCGCCAGCTTTCCGGCAGCAAGGGGCGGACGGTCGCGAGAAAGGCGGCGGCGTGACTGTTGACCGCGCGGGCGGAGAGGCCGTCGGCGATCACGAACACCAGGTCGAACGCCCCGCCTTTGGCTTCCAGCATGGCTGTCGCCTCCGGCGTCAGCTTGCGGCCGAGGTCGGGACGGCCGAGATAGGCGCGGCGATCAACGGCGGCGGACGCGACCGTGACCGGCGCCAAACCCTGATCCTTCAGGGTGCGCTCCAGGGTCGGCAGATCCAGCGAGTCGTAGACGGCGTCGCGAGCGCGGGCG
>JBMLRS010000360.1:0-1198 GCA_049240905.1 Elsteraceae bacterium | reverse complement strand
CGACGTCATGAACGCGCCCCCAAATTCCAGGGACAGATATCGCAGCAGCTCGCCCCGGGCCGTCGCGCAATTCGTGCCGCGCTTGACCAAGGCGGCCTTCGCCAAGCGCGGCTTCGCGACCGCGCGGCTCGCGATCGATTGGCCTGAGATCGTCGGCCCCGCCCTGGCCGACAACACCCTGCCCGAGAAGCTGACCGGCGCCGACCGGCCCGAAGGCGGCGTGCTGACCATCAAGGTCCGGCCCGCCGCCGCTCTCGAAGTGCAGCATCTTACCCCCCAATTGATCGAGCGCATCAACCAGATCTTCGGCTTCCGCGCGGTCGGCCGGCTGCGGCTGCAGCAGGGCGTGGTGCCGATGCGCCCCAAGCCCAAGCCGGCCCCGCCGCCGCTTGATCCTGTCGAGTCGCAGAAGCTGGCGGCGCAACTGTCCGGCGTTACGGACGAGGGCCTCAACGCCGCCTTGGCGTCGCTAGGCCGCAGCCTCCGGGCGCCGCGGCCATGACCAACCAGATCTGGAGGTCATGGCCACAAAAAAGCCGCTTGTTTGTGGCTCTTGTCATGTTACCCATTCTATATGTCGTGGATCGAGGAGCCATATGCGGCGTTTCATACTAAGTCTGGTGGTTGGGCTCACGCTCGCCGCCTTCGCCTTCCCTGCGTCCGCCCAGAACCCGCCGGAGGATCGCGTGCTCGGCAGGCCGGACGCCCCGATCACGATCATCGAGTACGCCTCGCTGACCTGCCCGCACTGCGCGGAGTTCCACAAGGAAATTCTCCCGAAAGTGAAGGCGGCCTATGTCGACACCGGCAAGGCCAAGCTGATCTATCGGGATTTCCCGCTGGATCAATATGCCCTGAAGGCCGCGGCCCTGGCGCGCTGCGCCCCGGCCGACCGTTATTTCGCCTTCCTCGACGTGCTGTACCAGCAGCAGAACAGCTGGGCGTCGGCGCCGGATCCGCTGGTGCCGCTGGCGCGCATCGGCCGGCTGGGCGGCCTGTCGGAAGCGCAGTTCAAGACCTGCATGGACGATCAGGCTCTGGCCGATTCCATCCTGGCCAGCCGTCTGGTCGGCGCGCGCGACATGCAGGTGGAATCCACGCCGACGATCATCGTCAACGGCAAGAAGGTCTCCGGCATCCGCAGCTTCGAGGATCTGGACAAGGTCCTGAAGCCGCTCGCGCCCTAACCTTCGATGAG
>JBMLRS010000359.1:0-4720 GCA_049240905.1 Elsteraceae bacterium | reverse complement strand
CCATCGCGACCTGGATGCCGCCGTGGCTTCCGCTTATGGCTGGCCAGCGGAGATCAGCGAAGAAGATGCCCTCGCTCGCTTGTTCGCGCTAAACCAGGAGCGCGCGCAAAAGCAGTGAGAACCCGATCGTGAAGCCAGCGGAACAGTCTCCAACGCCAAGCCGAGAATTTCCGCCCCTCCTCGAAACCCCGCGCCTGTTGCTGCGCGGCCATCGGCTGGAGGATTTCGAGGAGATGGCGGCGCTCTGGGCGGATGAGGCGGTCGTGCGCTTCATCCAAGGCGCGCCGCAGAGCCGGGAGGCGGTTTGGGCCCGGTTGCTGCGCTATGTCGGCCATTGGGCCTTGATGGGCTTCGGCTATTGGGTGGTGACGCGCAAGGAGGACGGTCGCTTCCTGGGCGAAGTCGGCTTCGGCGAGTATCAGCGTGACATGACGCCCTCGCTCGGCGGCAGGCCGGACGCGGGTTGGATGATCCGGCCGGCCGATCATGGCCGTGGCTTCGCGACCGAGGCGATGGGGCGCGTGATCGCCTGGGCGGACGCCGAGCTTCCTTTCGAAGAGACGGTCTGCATCGTCAAGCCGGCGCATCAGGCCTCGCTGAACGTCGCTCGCAAGCTTGGCTATCGGCTGGAGCGAGAGGGCCTCTATCACGACGCCCCCACGCTGGTGTTCGCGCGGCGACGGGCTATTTCCGCTTAACTTCGACGCGGCTCAACGTCTCATAGACCTTCACGACCGCGGAATCATCGAGGCCGCCCCAGCCGGCGCCGGACGCCGCGAGGAATTGCTGATGGGCGGCGGCGGCGACCGGCAGCGGGAAGCGTAATTCCCGCCCGGCGTCCAACACCAGCCCCAGATCCTTCACGAAGATCTCCACCGCGCTGAGCGGCGTGAAGTCGTCGTCGAGCATGTGGGGCACGCGGTTCTCGAACATCCAGGAATTGCCGGCGGAGGTGGAGATCACGTCGAACAGGGTTTGCGGATCCGCCCCGGCCTTCACGCCGAAAGCGAGCGCTTCGGCGGCGGTCGCGATATGCACGCCGGCCAGCAGTTGGTTCACGGCTTTCACGGTGGAGCCGATCCCGGCTTCGTCGCCCAGGCGGAACACCTTCGCGGCGACCGCGGCCAGAGAGGCTTCGGCCTTGGCGAAGGCGGCGGGCGATCCTGACGCCATGACCGTCATCGCGCCTTCGGCCGCGCGCTTGGCCCCGCCGCTCATTGGCGCGTCGAGATAGAGCCAGCCGCCAGCGATCACCCTCTCCGCCAGCTTCTTGGCGGCGGAGGCCGGGATCGTGGGCATGGCGATCACCACGGATCCCTTCGGCAGGGTCTCGGTCGCCCCGCCCGGGCCAAACAGCGCGGCTTCCAGTTGCGCGGCGTTCACGACGACAACATACAGCGCGTCCACATCTTTGGCGGCGTCGGCCGGGCTTTTGGCGGAAACGCCGCCGGCGGCCTCGAAGCTCGCCAGGCTTTCCGCGCGCAGATCAAATCCTTGAGTGACGAAGCCGCGCTTCACCAGGCTGCAGGCGGCCCCCATCCCCATGGAGCCGAGTCCGATAACGCCGATCTTTGAATTGGTCATCAATTTCCCCCTTTCCCGTATTGGCGATCGTCAGGCGTTTGGGGGCAAGAGCAAACACAGCATGCGCTCCACCGCGCCGTCGAGATCCTCGGGGGGCGGGATCTTGCCATCGACCATCAAACAGGAAAGCCCGTGGACGATCGACCAGCAGGCCAAGACGAAATCCTCCGCCGCCTGCGGCTCCAGCCCTGGAATGGCGGCGGCGACGCCGGCCCGAAGCTGATTGAAGGCTGGGGCGCCGGCCCCCTTCAAGGCCTCAAGCCCCGCCGGTCCGCCGATCACGGGGCCGAACATCAAGCGAAACAAAGCGGGTTCCGAGATCGCGAAACGGACATAGGCGACGCCTTGGGCGCGCAGCGCGTGGACGGCGTCAGGCTGGGCCGCCGCCGCGCCCCCCAGCGCGTCGCTGAAAAGCTGGAAGCCATGCGCCGCCACGGCCGCCAGCAGGTCGTCCTTGTCCGCGAAATGGCGATAGGGCGCCATCGCGGAGACGCCCGCCGTCCGCGCCGCCGCTCGCAAAGAGAGCGCCGCCGGCCCAACCTCGCGCAGCAGAGCCACCCCGGCGTCGATCAGGGCGGCCCGCAGATCCCCATGGTGGTACGGACGTTTCGATGTTGACATTGTAAACTTATGCCCTACCCTGCGCTGGCGAACATTACACTGGAGTCGACATGAAAACCTCCGTCGCGCGCGCCACCGTCGATCTGAGCGACCACCCTGATCTGATCGTGATCTATCTGGGAATGCGCGTGCACGCGCTGCGCGGTCTGGCGGCGCTCTTCGGCATCGGCCCAAATCTGCGCGCGATCGAGCGGGACAAGCCGGAGGGGCTGCTGGCGCATGAGAGCGTCTGGTTCGGCCTGCGGCATATCGGCTTTCGCCAGTATTGGCGCGACTTGGAGAGCCTGGAGTCCTTCACGCGCAGCGCGCCGCATCGCGATTGGTGGCGCGAGTTCCTGAAGCGGGACGCCGGCGCCGGTTTTTGGCATGAGACCTACCGGCTGAAAGGCGGGATGGAGGCGATCTATCTGAACATGCCGCCGATCGGCTTCGCCGCCTTCGCGCCCGAAGCCAGCCCGACGGGAGGGAGAGCGACCGCGCGCGACCGGCTCTCCCACGCGAGCTAAAGCTCTCCAAGATAAGGGTACAGAAGGCTGTTCTCCCGTTCCACTCGGTGGCCGAGCGCGGCGAACAGCACGCCCAATTCAGCGCGGAAGGCCGCAGGGTCGCGCCCGATCGCGTCGCTGGTCCATTTCTCCTTGAAGGCCTGGAACGCCGGCTTCAATCCGGACATTTCCGCCTCAAACCGGATCGCGGTGTTCCGCACCACGGCGTTGGCGTGATCCTTGAGCCGCGGATAGAGATAATCATCCTCGATGGCGAGGTGCACGCCAAGCTTTCCCATCAGGCGGCTGAGGGAGCGACGGATCGGGTCCGCGTCGCGCGCGATCGTCCGATCATCTCCGCAAGCCGCAGTTATCTCCTCGGCTAGCGCGATCAGTTCGGCATGTTGTTGGTAAAACACGTCAGCGTTCAGCATTTTTTCGCCTCTGTTTCCTGTGGGAATGATTTGGGTGAAGTCGAGATCCGCCAGCGCCGGAGCGCGAGGCCCCAGCGGGCGAACCAGTTGGCGGGCGGCGCCGGGTCGGCTAACCCCGCTGAAGGTTCCACCGGCAAGGCTATGTCAAACTGCAGCCCTGGTTCGGCGGGAAAGACTGAGATGGCCCCGCGCAACTTTTGCGTGACCAGCGTATGAACGATGCTGAGCCCGAGCCCGCTGCCGCCGGAGCCTCGCTTGGTCGTGAAGAAGGGTTCGAACATGCGGTTCAAGACGGATGCCGGAGCGCCGACCCCGTCGTCCCGATAGATCAGTCGAATCACGCCGCCCTTCTGCAGGGCGGTGATCTCGATCCGCCCGACGCGCTTGCCTGGAAAGGCGTGGGTGACGCTGTTCATGATCAGATTCGTGATGATCTGGGAGATCAGACCCGGCGACCCGCTCATCATCAGCTCCGGCGGACAATTGGCGACGATCTGGTGCGGCGTGAGCCGCATCTGCGGGCGCAGAGTGGCCAGAACGTCATTGATCAATTGCGTCAGATTGAAAGTCCGCTGATCGTCTGACGCCTGATCGACCGAAATCCGCTTGAAGCTGGAGATCAAGGAGGCCGCGCGCTCCAGATTGCGCAGGATCATGCTCGACCCCTCGGCGGCGCTTTCCACATACTCCTCCAACGCCGAGCGGGTGATGGCGTTCTGGCGATAGTCGCGATCCAATTGGCGCGTCATGTCGGCGAGGTAAGAGGCGGCGGTGACCGCGACCCCGATCGGGGTGTTGATCTCATGCGCGACGCCTGCGACCAGCCCGCCGAGCGAAGACAGCCGCTCCTGCTTCTCCATCTCCTGAATGCCTTGACGCTGGTCCTCCAGATCCCGCGAGACGCCGACCAAGATCACGCGCAGGCTGATCAGCAGCAGCACGACGCTGAGGACCAGCAGCGCCGCGCCGCCGGTCGCCCATGCGCGCGCGCCGCGCTCTTTCGCCGCCAGCAGATCGACGATTTCGCGATGCAGGGCGGTCTGAACCGCGCGCACGGATTCGATCGCCATCGTCGACCGGCCGATCCATTCCGCCGCGGACACCGGATAGCGCCCATCCAAGGCCGCCAAGCGCACGGAGGTCCGCAGGTCTTCATAATTGTTCAAGAAGATCTGTTGCGCGGCGTCGACAGCCTGCCGGGTGGCTGTGTCGTGCAGATGGCGACGCGCCCGCAGCATAGACCAACCGGCGCTGAGATGGCCGCTCGCCTCGGCGAGCGCGGTCATCTCCGTCGGCGTAAGGGGACGGCCGGCGCTGATCGCCGCTGCCAGCAGGCCGCGCTCGCGCCCGGCATGCTCGGTAATCTGAAATACGCCGTAGCGAACCGCTTCGGCGTCGACAAGCTTAGGGTCGAGCGGCGGCGCCTGCCGGGCGACCGCGTCGCGAAGGGCGTGAAAACTCTCGATCGCCGCGCTCGCCCCGGCGAACCATTCGTCGCGAAGGAAATAGTCGGCGCCCAGGTCCCGCGCCGCCAACGCATGATCCGCCCGACTCTGTAGGTCGATCATCCTGGCGCGGTTCATCCGCGCATCCTGC
>JBMLRS010000358.1:8209-14303 GCA_049240905.1 Elsteraceae bacterium | reverse complement strand
CGCCGCGCGGCTCAGCGACGAAGCCCTGGCGATCGGCGTCACCTTGATCGGCAGCACGATCGCCACGCTTCTGGTCACGGTCGCGGTGTTCCGCAGGCTCGCCGGCCCGACCGAGCCGGGATCGGAAACCGGGGCGCAGCCATGACGCCGGACATCGCGCAAGTCTGGGTCTATCTCCAGACGACGCCTTTGCTGTGGCTCACCGCCACCTTTCTGGCCTATCTGCTGGGCGTGCAGGCGCAGAGTTGGGCGAAGGGCGCCCCCTGGGTCAGCCCGGTCCTGATCGCGGTGGCGCTGCTGATCGCCGCGCTGAGCGTGACCGGCGTCAGCTACGGCGCCTATTTCGACGGCGCGCAATTCATCCATTTCCTCTTGGGCCCGACCACGGTGGCGCTGGCGGTCCCGCTCTGGCGCAATCGCCAGATGGTGCGCCGCGCCTGGAAGGCGATGGCCGGGGCGCTGGTGGCCGGCTCGCTCACGGCGATCGTCTCGACTCTGGCGATCGGCTGGGCCATGGGCGCCTCGCCGCTCACTTTGGCCAGCCTCGCGCCCAAATCGGTCACCACGCCGATCGCCATGGGCGTCTCCGAGAAGATCGGCGGCCTGCCCTCGCTCACCGCCGCCGCGGTGATCGCCACCGGCATCCTCGGCAGCATGGTGGTCACGCCGCTGTTCAACGCGTTCGGGCTGACTGATTGGCGCGCGCGCGGATTCGCGGCCGGCGTCGCCGCGCATGGCATCGGCACCGCCCGCGCCTTCCAGGTGAACGAGATCGCAGGAGCCTTCGCTGGGGTCGCGCTGGCGCTCAACGGCTTGGTCACGGCGCTGCTGGCCCCCCTGCTCTTCTCCCTGATCCGCTGATCGGCCATACCTCGCCAGTCGCACGCCCGCCCCCCGGCCGCGCCCGCGGAAGATCGGCGCAGTGATCACCAGCCTCTTCGCAGGCGATCGATCCTTCAGCTATATCTGCAAGACCGCGCCGCCCGGTTCCGCCAAGAAGGACAATGGCCACTCAACATGACGCTCCATATCCATTTCGCAGGCAGCTACGCCTCCGGATTTCGATTTGGCGTTCCTGAAGCCTTCAATCCGGATCTGATCTTCTACGGCTATGATCGCGATGAAACCGTCGCGCGCGAGGGATGGAGCCCGAGCGACGCTCAGGAGCGCTTCTTCGGCGTGCTGCTGTCCGACGCGGAGAAGACGGTTCAGTTCAACAAGAACGTCGACGTCTTCACCTCCAGCTATCTGAACACCAACCGCCGCTGGCCGGACCTCTACAACGCAGCCCCCGAGAACGACGGCGACTACCTCATCGCCGAAGCCGGCGCGACCGACGCCGTGATGCCTCTTGCGACCACCACGCTCGACCGGATCGCGATGCGGCATGACGCGCCGGTGGACGCGCTGATCATGGACACTCAAGGGGCGGAGTTGGACATCCTGAAGGGCGGCGCGGATCAATTGCGCGCCAAGACGCTCGCGGTTTACAGCGAGATCGCGCTCGGGCCGCTCTATGAGAACCAACCGATGTTCTGGGATCTTGCGGCCTGGCTGCATAGGGCCGGTTTCCTGGCCGTGGGCGTCTACACGCAGGATTGGAGCCCCTACCGCAACCGCATGGGCTGGCGCGGCAAGGCCTTCCAGTGGGCCGGCGACGCCATGTTCCTCAAGGACATCGATCACGTGCTCGCGCATCACGCCGATCCCGCTCGCGATCTGCGCAAGCTCGCCTTTCTGGCGATCTGCTCGGGCTATCTGGAGTATGCGACGGAAGCGCTGCGCCGGGCGGCCGCCCTTCCCGCGCGCGACGAAGAAGTCGTTCAGATATATGACCGCTTCCTGAACGCCTTCGCCGAACTCCAGGCGGCTTCGACCGCGCCCTACCCGATCGAGGGCGCCGACATTCGAGGGCATGACGTCGAGGCGCGGCGGCGGCGCTACGTCGATTCAGGCCGATCCAAAGGGCTGTCCAAGATCGCCCGACGCCTCATCGCGAACGAACCTGACGCCTTGACGCTGCTGCTGCAGCGATATGGCTTCCATCACGTCACGCCGGTGGTGGAGAACGCCACGCGGCGCGACGTCATCGTGACCATGCGCAGCCTTGGATACGACGCCACCCAGATCACCGGAGCGGTGCTGGACGCGCTGGAGACGCGCTAGCGCGTCTCCGGCTTAGTCTGAATCGCGCAAGACAGAAAACGCGCTATTTTTCATAATGTTATGAACAAGATCCGCTTCGAGGTAAGCGGATCTTGTTCTAGGCCGGGATCGCCGCGTCGATCGTCGCGGCCAGCCGGTCGACCAGATAGTCGATCTCGCTTTCCTGGATGATGAAGGGCGGCGCGATCACGATATGGTCGCCGCGGAAGCCGTCGACCGTGCCGCCCATCGGATAGACCGCGAGGCCGCGCTCCATGCCGCCGGCCTTCACTTTCAGATGCACCTTGTGCTTGGGGTCGAACGGCGTCTTGGTCATGCGGTCGGCGACCAGCTCCACGCCCTGGAACAGGCCCTTGCCACGAATGTCGCCGACATGCGGATGGTTGCCGAAGCGCGATTCCAGACGCGCGCGCAGCAGCGCGCCCATCTCGGCGGAACGTTGCACCAGCCCGTCTTCCTCGAAGATCTTCTGCACGGCCAGCGCGCCGGCGCAGGCCGCGGCGTGGCCCTGGAAGGTATGGCCATGCACGAAGGCGCCGGAGCCGTTCATCACCGCGTCCGCAACCTTCTTGATGATCATCACCGTACCCAGCGGCTGATAGCCGGCTCCCAGGCCCTTGGCGTCGACCAGCAGGTCCGGAACCACGCCCTCGCCCGTGCAGGCGTGCAGCACGCCGGTGCGGCCCAGGCCGCACATCACTTCATCCAGAATCAACAGCACGCCATACTTGTCGCAGATCTGGCGGATGCGCTTGAAATAGCCCTCGACCGCCGGCACGCAGCCCAGCGTCGCGCCCACCACGGGCTCAGCGACGAAGGCCATCACGCTGTCAGCCCCCAGCTCCAGGATCTTGGCCTCCAGCTGATTGGCCATGCGTTGGCCGTAATCGGCCGTGCTCTCGCCCTCCTGCTTGCCGCGATATTCGTAGCAGGGATCGATATGATGGGAGTCGAGCAAAAGCGGCTCATAGAGCGCGCGTCGGCCGGGGTTGTAGCCGGTCGACAGCGCGGCGATCGTGTTGCCATGATAGCTCATGCGTCGCGCGATCACGTGATGACGCTGCGGCTGGCCGATCTCCACGAAATACTGCCGGGCCAACTTAAGGGCTGACTCGATCGCCTCGGATCCGTCCACCGCGTACCAGACATGGCTCATGCCGGGCGGGCCGTCGGCGATCAGGCGATCAGCCAACTCTTCGCAGGCGTCGGTGGTGAAGAAGGAGCTGATGGCGAAGGGCAGCTTGTCCAGCTGCGCCTTGATCGCCTCCACCACGCGCTTGTCGGAATGGCCAAGGCAGGAGACCGCCGCGCCGCCGGCCGCGTCCAGATAGCGCTTGCCGTTCTTGTCGATCAGCCAGCTGCCGTCCCCCCCCACCGCAACCGGATAGCTGGCGCCGGGAGACCGATGAAACACATGCGACATGGATTACTCGCCTTTGGACGGGATGGAGAAGGGAGCGGGATCGGCGAAGCGCCGGACCACGTTCATTGTGAGCTTGGAGATTGGATTGTCGTAGCCCGCGCCATCCTTCCACAGGCTGGCGGGATAGGCGATCGAGCCGGTGGAGAACACCGCGCCGCCGGACGGCGTCTCGAAGAAGGTCATGTCCGCGCGCACCCGGGCGGAGAAACTGCCGTCGACGCCATGCCGGTTGCTCGCGATCTCCTCGTTCACCAGCAGGAAGGCCTGCGAATGCTCCTCGGAGGAGGCGACGACCAGCGCATGATCCGGCGTGCCCAGCGAGACGTCCGCGCAATCCAGCTCCAGGCCGGCCGCGCCGTCGCCCCAGGCGCCGAAATCGCCGATCACCTGCTCCGGCACGCCGTCGAAAATGAAGGCCGCGCGCGGATCGTCCGCCGCCGCCTTGCGACGATAACAGGAAGAGTTGTCGAACCCCTGGGCGATGAAGCCGATCCCGAACAGCTTGTTCGGCGGCGTGCCCAGCCGGCGCCACAGCCCGCCCAGCTCACCGCTGGTCTGGTGGTGATAGTCGCCGAACTCCTCCGCCCAGGCGCGGGTGCCGTCCTCGGCGCGCCGCACCTCCAAGAGGCCCGGCTGGTTCGGATCGAACGAGACGCGCCAATAGAAGCCGTTGCCGCCCAAATACATGAAGCGCCCGCCGGCCTCCAGATAGCCCTCCAGCCCACGCATCATCTCCGTCGAGTGATATTCCGGATGGCAGCCGGAAAGCACGCAGCCATAAGGCGCCAGCAGCGCCGCGCCGTGGTCATGCAAATCATGGTCTGTGATGACGTCATAGGCGACGCCATGCGCCTCCAGCCAATCCAGGATGCAGAGGTCGATCGCGAAGTTCCAGAACCGCCCGGTCGGCCGCAGATTGAACTGCGGCCGGCGCATCGAGGCGAAGCAGACGCCGGAGCCGTCGGGATGCACGTCATAGGTCGAGGCGCCGATCTCGGTATGTTTCGCCAGCATGATGTCGGTCAGATCGACCATCGGCAGCGTGCCCATCGCCAGCTCGAACGGCCCCGGATCCATGCGCCGGCGATAATCGGCGTAGGCCTGATAGGTGACGGTCGAGGCGAGAAAGGCCACGCGAGCGGTCGCCGTCCCAGGTTGCGGGGCGACGAACAGGCTGACGTAATGCGCGGGGCCGATCGTGCTGACCTTCAGGGCGTAGATCCCGCTCTTCATATCTTTGGGCAGATCCAGCCGAAGGCTCGGCGCCCATTGCGCATCATAGAGATCGTCGCAGTGGAAATGGATCGCGGCGTAATGATGCGGCGCCGCCCTCCAGTCGTGATGGGTTCCGTCCCAGCGGCTGCCCTTCACCCCGCGCTTGGGCGTGTTCACGGTGACGCCGTCCGCCCCCGGCCCCAGCGAAGAGCGCGCGCGAGTCCCGGAGATGTCGGCGGAGAAATCCCAATGGCAGGCGACCGGCAGCGCGCCCGGACGGGCGGTTGCGACCATCGGCGCCTCCAGCTTGCCGTCGTAATTCAGGGCTGCGAACCAGCGCCCCTCCTTCTTGATCGAGCCTGCGGCGAAGCGCAGCGGCGCCGGGTCGAATTCCGGCACGACCGTGGCGACGCCTTCGCTCTGCAGGTCCAGATCATTGTTGAAGCCCTGGCCGGAGAGCGGAACGGCGCGGATCAGCACCGCCCCGCCCGCACGCCAGGAAGCCATCACGCGATGCCAGCGCCGCGCCGGCAAGGGTTTGCCGGTCGAGAGCCGTTCGGTCTTGTTTCCGTCGCCCAGCATCAGGATGGGCGCGCCCGCCTCGTCCAACGCAAGAGCCCAACCGGCCCCGCGCTCGGCGTCCCATCGACCGAGCAGGATCTGCAAGCCAGCGCCCGGCCGGGTCGCCCAGACCAGGGTGGAGATTTCGAACCCGACCGCGTCCTCGAAGGACGGCGGCTGCGCCACTTCGACGTAAGAGCCGACATTGGTCAGTTGCTCTCGGCCGGGATGGGTTCCGGTGATCGCGCAGTCGATCGGCTCCTCTTTGAGGCCCGGTCCCTTGGGGCCGGTGTCGCCGCAAACCAGGCGGACGAATTCGGCCCGATAGTCGGCGCCGCCGTCGACATGCACGAAGAAGGTGACGGTCTCGCCGGCTCGGACGGTGGATTTGTCCGAGTAGGCCATCGCGGTGGGCAGTGGAATGGTCATGCGACCTCCGGGTCTTGGCCGGTCAGGCTTTTCCAGCGCATGCAGAAGACCGCCCACTCGCAATCCTCCATCCGCTCATAGATGTGATTCTCCAGGATCTCCGGAGGCTGACCATCAATCCGTCGCGCCAGAGCGTAGCGCTTGAACGGCTCGATCATCACGACCAGCCAGTCCTCGCTGAAGCCGGGCTGCCGCATCCGGGTCAGCAGCGCCTGCAGCGCGGGGCTATGCCGCCCATAGGGCTTTTCGCGATATTCCCGGGCGATCGCCGGGTCGAGCGGTTCGCCGCGCAGCTTCGCT
>JBMLRS010000358.1:0-8199 GCA_049240905.1 Elsteraceae bacterium | reverse complement strand
GTTTCGGACCTGGTCATGACGGATCTGCGCGGCCTCTTGTGATCCCAAGAGCGACGGTAGAGCGCGACGGCGGCGCCTGTCCAGGGGCCGCGCGGTCGCCTCAATGTTTTATCCGCTTGGCAAATGGTCCGCGCTCTGTTGATGCTAGGCGTGATCACAGTCACTCGGAGTCCCTGATGCCGACCGCGAAATGGATGAGTTTGAACGGGACGCTGGTTGAGTACGAGAATGCGAAGATCCACGCCTTCGCTGGCGTGACCAAGTATGGCGCCGGCGTCTTCGAAGGCATTCGCGGCTATTGGAACGCCGACAAGCGGGAAATGTACGTCTTCCGCCTGCCGGAGCATCTGGAGCGGCTGCGCTTCGGCATGAAGGTGATGCGCCTCAATCCGCTCTATGAGACGGCCTTCCTCGAGCGCTGCCTGATGGACGTGATCACCGCCAACGACCTCCGCGAAGACGCCCATTTCCGCATCATCGCCTTCCTGGACGGCGACGTGGAGCTGCATGACGAAGGCCCGGTCGGCTTGATCGTCGGCGCCGTGCCGCGCACGCGCGCAAAGGCCGTGGAGAACGGGATCGGCGTCGGCATCAGCTCCTGGCGGCGGATATCCGACAACGCCATGCCGCCGCGCGTGAAGTCGGTCGCCAATTACGTGAACAACCGCGCGGCGGAGATGGAGGCCAAGGCCAACGGCTTCCCCGCCGCGCTGATCCTGACCGACCGCGGCAAAGTGTCCGAGGGCGCCGGCGCCTGCTTCTTCATGGTGCGCGACGGCAAAATCATCACGCCGGACACCTCCAGCGACATTCTGGAGAGCGTCACCCGCGACACCATCATCCGCAAGGCGCGCGAGGCGCTGGGTTATGAGGTGATCGAGCGAACGATCGACCGCACCGAACTGTACCTGGCTGAGGAGGCGTTCCTGTGCGGCTCCGGCTGGGAGGTCGTGCCGGTCACCTCGGTCGACCGCACGGCTCTCGGCGACGGCAAGCCAGGCCCGGTCACGCGCAAGGTGCAGGACTATTATTTCGATCTGGTTTACGGCCGCATTCCCGATCATCCGGAATGGCGCACGCCGGTGTTTCAGTCGAAGTGAGCCAGCGTCTGATCCTGGGCCTCGGCCTGAACGACATCGCGGCGGGCCAACTCATGGCTCGATACCGGGTGCTGCGCGGCAGCGAGGCGGAGCTCCCGCCCGGCGTGGAGGAGGCCGAGGGGATCGCGGTCATGGGCGGCGGCGTCTCCGGCGCCACCTTGGAGCGCTGCCCTAAGGCCAAGATCGTCTGCACTTTCGGCGTCGGCTATGACAAGGTCGATCTGGCGGCTTGTCGGGAGCGCGGCGTGACCCTCGCGCACGCCGCCGGGATGACCGACGGCTGCGTCGCGGACATGGCGTTCGCTCTGCTGCTCGCCGCCCGGCGCGAATTGATCCTGGGCGACCGCTTCGTACGCGCCGGGCATTGGGGCCCAGCCGCCCGCCCCCTCGCCCACCGGGTCTGGGGCCATAAGCTCGGCATTTACGGCATGGGCCGGATCGGCATGACGATCGCCCGCCGCGCCGCCGGCTTCGACATGGAAGTCGGCTACCACAACCGGTCGCCCCGCGCCGCCAGCGCCGCCCGCTATTTTCAGACCCTTGGCGATCTGGCGGACTGGGCGGATTTTCTGATCGTCGCCTGCCCCGCCAGCCCCGCGACGGAGAACACGGTCGATCGCGCCGTGCTGCGCAAGTTAGGGGCCGGCGGCGTGCTGGTGAACATCGCTCGCGGAACCATCGTGAACGAGCCGGATCTGATCGCCGCGCTGGAGGCGGGCGAGATCGCGTCCGCCGGGTTGGACGTGTTCGCTGGCGAGCCCGCCGTCCCAGACGCGCTGAAAACCTCGGACCGCACCGTGCTTATGCCGCATCGCGCCGGCGGCACGGTGGAGACCTGGGACGATTGCGGCCGCCATATGGTCGCGAATTTCGACGCTTTCTTCCAAACCGGCCGTCCCTTGACGCCGGTCGCGTTCTAACGAGGCCAATAATGGCCCGAGCCATGCAAACCCAATCGACACAGAGGAGGACCGGAATGAGCAGACAGTTTTTCGGAGTCGCGACCGCCGCCATCGCCTTGTTGGCGCTCTCCAGCGCCGCCAACGCCCAGTTTCAGTGCGCCAAGAAAGGCGGCGATCTGGTGTTCGGGCAGGAGGCCAAGGCGAACAGCCTGGACCAGCACACCTCCTCGACCATCTCCACCCGCAACATCGCGATGAACATGTATGAATCGCTGATGACCCGGGACGAGAATTTCAGCCCGATCCCCGAGCTCGCTGAGTCCGTGACCGAGAGCCCGGACCGGCTGACTTACACCTTCAAACTGCGTCAGGGAATCAAGTTCCATAACGGCAAGACCATGACTTCAGACGACGTCATGGCCTCGTTCGACCGCTACATGAAGGTGGGCATCGATCGCTCGATCTTCGCCATCGTCGCGAAATATGAGGCCCCGGATCCGGCCACCTTCGTGATGACCCTGAAGCAGCCGCAGCCGACCTTCATCGAGAATCTCAGCTCGTTCAGCGTCCCTGTCGTCATCGTGCCGCGCGAGATCGCGGATGCGCCGGCGATGCAGATGCCCGTGATCGGCACCGGACCCTTCCAGCTGGTGGAGTTCGTCGCCGACAGCATGGTGAAGATGAAGCGCTTCGACGGCTACACGCCGGACACGCGCTACAAGGACATCGACGGTTTCGGCGGCTACAAGGTCGCCTGCGTCGATACCGTCACCGTGAAGTTCGTCGTGGAGCCGGGCGCTCGCGTGGCCGGCCTTGAGACCGGCGAACTGCATGCGATCGAAGACATGCCGACCAAGTCGCAGGAGCGGCTGAAGAACAACAAGAACATCGTCTTCAAACCGCTGAAGAATTTCTGGGTCCAGATCGCGATCCCGAACCTCTCCCTGCCGCCGACCGACAATCTCAAGGTTCGGCAGGCCGTGATGGCCGTCCTCGACATGGACGAAATCATGGACGCCGCCAGCGACGGCGCCTACGCGCTGAACGTCGGGCTGCAATATCCCGGACAGGCCTTCTACACCGACGCCGGCAAGGAGATGTACAACCAGAAGAACCCGGCCAAGGCCAAGCAGCTGCTGGCTGAAGGCGGCTACAAGGGCGAGAAGATCATCCTGCTGACCAACCGCGACTATCCGAGCATGTACAACGCCGCCGTCGTGATGGCGGAGCAGTTGAAGTCGGTCGGCATGAACGCCGAACTTAGCGTGATCGACTGGCCCGCCTCGGTCCAACAGCAGCAGAACACGACGACCGGCTGGAACTTCTTCTTCACCGGCTACGGCACCAACACCGCGCTGGGCGGGGTCGCCGCCATGCGCTTCCACGCTCCGCCGTTCAACACCTACAAGCCGAAGGACAATGTGCCGGACGCCGAGTTCGTGGCGGCCTTCAACGACATCACCAACGGCGTGACCCTCGCCGATCGTCAGAAGGCCTTCGTGCGCGCCCAGGCCCGCTTCATGGACCAGGTGCTGGGCGTTCCGTTCGGTTCGCTCACCAAAGTGCAGGCCGCCCGCGCGAATGTTGAGGGCTTCCGGCCCTGCCGCCTCCCGGGGTTCTCCACCGTCCCCTTCCCAACCTCGCCGGGGGGCGCGGGGGTTCCAGCCCGCGGGCCCCGACTTCTCATGGGTCGATATGCGCTGAAGCGGCTGATACAGGCGGTGCCGATCCTGTTTCTGGTCAGCCTGATCTCCTTCGGGATCATGCAACTGATCCCCGGCGACCCGGCGATCATCATCGGCGGGCCCAACGCCACGCCAGCCGAACTGGACATGATCCGGAAGAACCTGGGTCTCGACCAGCCGTTTCATGTGCAGCTCTGGATCTATTACAGCAACCTCGCGCAGGGCGACCTCGGCCGCTCTCTGCTGCTCGGCAAGCCGGTGTTGGAATCAACGCTGGAGCGCCTGACGCCCAGCATCACCATCTCGCTCTATTCGCTGGTCCTCACCCTGTTCTTCGGCATCCTGTTCGGCGTGGTCGCCGCGCTGCGCCAGAACAGCTGGGTCGATCAGGTCGTCTCCGTCATCGCCTTGATCGGCGTCTCGCTGCCCAATTTCTGGTTCGGCCTGATGATGATGGTTCTCTTCTCCGTGCATCTCGGCTGGCTGCCGACCGGCGGCTATGTGCCGATGACGCAGGATTTCGGGGCGTGGTTCCGTTCCGCCACCATGCCCGCCGTCTCGCTCGCGCTGCTGCAGATCGGACTGCTGGCGCGCATCACCCGCTCCACCATGATCGAAGTGCTCCGCCAGGATTATGTGCGCACCGCTCGCGCCAAGGGGCTTTCGGAATGGATGGTGATCGGCAAGCACGCCATGGCCAACGTCGCCATCCCCGTGGTGACCGTGATCGGGCTGATCTTCTCCGTCCTGATCTCCGGCTCGGTGGTGATCGAGACCATCTTCTCCGTGCCCGGCATCGGCTCGTTGCTGGGCAACGCGATCCTCCGGCGCGATTATCCGATGATCCAGGGCGGCTTGCTGTTCGTCGCCAGCGCTCTGATGATGCTCAATATTCTGGTCGATCTGACCTACGCCTTGTTTGATCCGAGGGTGCGCTATGACGGCGGTCGCTAGTCCGGAACCCATCGTCGCCCCGCGCAAGCGTCGGGATTGGTTCGCGCGCGGCTCCACCCTGCGCCGGCTGATCGCCCATCGCTCCTTCATGCTCGGGCTTTGCCTGTTCTCGATCGTTCTGGTGGTCGGGATCGGCGCGGATTGGATCGCGCCGGGCGACCCCAACAAGCTGGGCATGCGCTTTCGCTTCAAGCCGCCGTCCGAGGCCTTCTGGTTCGGCACGGACAATCTGGGCCGCGACATGTTCCGCCGCGTCGTGCATGGCGCGCGGCTCTCGCTCTCCATCGGCTTCGGCGTAGTGCTGCTGAACGCGCTGTTCGGCGTCGTGCTGGGGGCGGCGGCGGGGTATTTCCATAAGCTGGACGGCCCGCTGATGCGCCTCGCCGACGCGCTGATGGCCTTTCCGGCCGTGCTGCTGGCGATCGGCATCGCCGCGGTCCTCGGCCCTTCCGCGATGACCGCCGTGATCGCGCTCTCGGTCGTCTACATCCCGCGCACCGCGCGCATCGTGCGCGCCTCCGTGCTGGTGGTCAGGGAGATGGAGTATGTTCAGGCCGCCATCGCTCTCGGAGCCAGCCATTGGCGCATCCTGCGCCGCCACGTCATGCCCAACTGCATGGCCCCGCTGATCGTGCAGTTGAGCTTCGTCTTCGCCTACGCCGTGCTGTCGGAGGCGGTGTTGAGCTTCCTCGGCCTGGGCGCCCAGCCGACCCAACCCAGCTGGGGCATCCTGATCGCCGAAGGCCGCACCTACATCCGCGAGGCGGCCTGGATCACCGCGATCCCCGGCGCGGCCATCGCGATGACCGTGCTGGGCCTGAACCTGCTGGGCGACGGCCTGCGCGACGTCCTGGACCCCCGTTTGAAGATCCAACATTGACCCAGCCTCTCCTCTCCGTCCGCAATCTCCGCACCGTCTTCGACCTCGGCGGCGGCCAGGTGGCGAAAGCCGTGGACGACGTCAGCTTCGACCTCAATCCCGGTGAGATCCTGGGCATCGTCGGCGAATCCGGCAGCGGCAAGAGCATCACCGCCCTCACCATCATGGGCCTCCTGCCGAAGCCGCCCGCGCGCGTGGCCGGCGGCCAGATCCTGTTCGAGGGCCGCGATCTCTTGACCTGCCCGCCGAAGGAGCTGCGCCGGATCCGCGGCGGCGCGATCTCCATGATCTTTCAGGAGCCGATGACCAGCCTCAATCCGGTCTTCACCATCGGCGATCAGCTGACCGAAACAATTCGCGCGCACGAGAAGATCGGCAATGAGGCCTGCCGCAAGCGCGCGGTGGAGATGCTCGACAAGGTCGGCATCGCCTCCGCGCAGAAACGCCTCAGCGACTATCCGCATCAGCTGTCCGGCGGCATGCGCCAGCGCGTGATGATCGCCATGGCGATCGCCTGCAATCCGAAGCTGCTGATCGCCGACGAGCCGACCACCGCCCTGGACGTCACCATCCAATCGCAGATCCTCTATCTGTTGATGAGCCTGAGGCGCGACCTGGGCATGGCGGTGGTGATGATCACCCACAATATGGGCGTGGTCGCCGAATTCGCGGACCGGGTGATGGTCATGTACGCCGGGCGCGCGGTGGAGCAGGCGCCGGTCGAAGCCCTGTTCGACTCGCCGCGCCACCCCTACACGCGGGGTCTTCTGGACAGCATCCCCGTGATCGAGGATGAGCGCGAGCGCCTCGCCACCATCCCCGGCTCCCTGCCCGATCCGCGCAATCTGCCGGTCGGTTGCCGCTTCGAGCCGCGCTGCGGCTTCGCCGCCGATCTGTGCCGCGCGACCCTGCCGGAGCTGACCGCCGTCGGCCCCGGTCATTTCTCCGCCTGCCTGCGTCAGGACGCCTTGTCATGAGCGTTGAACCCTTGCTGCGGGTCGAGGGCCTGACCAAGCATTTCCCCGTGATGGACGGCTTCGTGGTGAAGCGTCAGGTCGGCGCGGTGCAGGCCGTGGACGACATCTCCTTCACCGTGGCGCCGGGCGAGACGCTGGGTCTTGTGGGCGAGTCCGGCTGCGGCAAATCCACGACGGGCCGGCTGCTGATTCGCCTGCTCAAGCCCACCGCCGGCCGCATCCTGTTCGAGGGCCGCGACCTCGCCTCGATCGAGGGGCAGGAGCTGCGCACCCTGCGGCGCGACATCCAGATCATCTTCCAGGACCCGTTCGGCGCGCTCAATCCGCGCATGTCCGTCGCCGACATCCTGGCCGAACCGTTCGAGATCCACGAGCTTGGCCGGGGCGGCGCGGTCCGCCCCCGCGTGCTGGATCTCCTCGATCGTGTCGGCTTGGCGCGCAATCACGCCGATCGCTATCCGCATGAGTTCTCCGGCGGCCAGCGCCAGCGCATCGGCATCGCCCGCGCGCTCGCGCTCAATCCGAAGCTGATCGTGTGCGACGAACCGGTCTCCGCGCTCGACGTCTCGGTCCAGGCGCAGATCGTCAATCTGCTTCAGGATCTGCAGCGCGATTTCGGCCTCGCCTACGTCTTCATCGCCCATGATCTGGGCGTGGTGAAACATATCTCGCACCGCGTCGCGGTGATGTATCTGGGAAAGATCGTGGAGGTCGCCCCCAAGCGGGCGCTCTACGCCGCGCCCAAGCACCCCTACACGCAGGCGCTGCTGGACGCGATTCCGGCGGCTCGCCCCTCGGGGCGCCGCGATCGGGCGCCGCTTCCGGGCGAAATCCCCAGCGCGCTCAACCCGCCGTCAGGCTGCCGGTTCCACACCCGTTGCCCGCATGTCATGGACGTCTGCCGGACCCAAGCCCCGGCGATGAAGCAATTGAGCGAAGAGGGGCACGCCGCAGCCTGCCACCTCTTCTAGTCCGTTCGAATTTAGCCGAAGCAATCACTCGTCATGACGAGACGAAACAGAAGCAATCTACAAGCGTCAACCTGTAATGCGCTACCGACACGTATCGCGCCGCGCTCAATGTAGATTGCTTCACTTCCTTCGCAAGGACGTTTCTTACACTAAGTTGAGTCGCACGATTACTCGGTGACGGCGGTCGTCACGTCTGTTGACTTGTTGTATCGCAGCGTGATTTTGCTGATGGTGCAGAGATCGAAGTCCGTGCTCCATTCGGAATTGCTGCCGTCAGCCCATTTGACCCTCATGTTGTACAGGCAGTGGCTGGTGCCGGAGCGGAACTTCACCAGCTTGGAGGCGCCGGCGGCCAACACGCCGTCGCCCATGATGTCCGGGCCCCAGGTCTTCCCAGTGTTCGGCGCGACATACACCTCGTCGATCACATACTCCGTGCCGTTCACCAAGGTGAAGTCCTGCTCGGACTGCGCAAAAGCGGCGGTGGTCGACAGCGTCAGCGCGACGGCGCCGAAGGCGACGGCGCTCAAACGGCCGAGAATCCTCGTCATCATAGGGCAATTCCTTGTGTTTTGTCGTGAAGAAGGCCGTCGCGCGAAGCTCGGCGGCCTCTGGTCCAACATTAAAACAAAACACCCTGATCCGACAACGCGCGTTCGTTGAACTCAGGGCTTCGCTCGGCGAGCCGCTACGGAATCGGCGAGGACGCAGAGGATCTCGAACATCACGG
>JBMLRS010000357.1:3153-4233 GCA_049240905.1 Elsteraceae bacterium | reverse complement strand
GCCCACCGCGCGCCAGTTCAGACGGCGGCCACCCGGTCTTCTGACAGCCCGGCCGCGACCGACGCGTCGGCGACGGCCAG
This sequence comes from Elsteraceae bacterium, assembly GCA_049240905.1. Taxonomy (GTDB): domain Bacteria; phylum Pseudomonadota; class Alphaproteobacteria; order Elsterales; family Elsteraceae; genus JBMLRS01. Next base: position 4,153 of record JBMLRS010000357.1, on the reverse strand, counting down.
CGCCGCGCCCGCTTCGGCCAGCGCCGCTTCAATCGCCTCAGCCGCGCCTGCCGCCGACGCCTCCAACGAGCCGATGCTGGTGACGCAGCCGGATTACCGCACCCCACCCACCAAACCGGTCTATCCGCGCCGCGCGATCGATCTGGGTCTGGAGGGCGAGGTTCTGGTGCGCGCGCATATCGACGAGGCGGGCGATCCGCTGGAGCCCGCGGTTTGGCGCTCCTCCGGCCACCCGCTGCTGGACCGCGCCGCGATCGAAGCGGTGCGGCGCTGGCGCTTCAAGCCGGCGCTGCGCAACGGCCGCGCCGTCGCCGCAATCGTCCAGGTTCCCATCCTTTTTCGTCTTCAATAGTCCCAGGAGCTCAGAAAAATGACGTCGCTCGCCACTCTTTCCCCCGTCGCCGGCGCCTTGCCGCTCGGCGTTCTGGCCGAACGCTGGGCCGCGCTGCGCGTGGAGCAGCCAAATCTCCGCATCCGCGACGCCGCCAGCCGTCTTGGCGTGACCGAGCTCGAGTTGGTCGCCAGCGGCGTCGGCAAGACCGCGACCCGCCTGCACGCCGCCTGGGGCGACGTGATCCAAGCGCTGCCGAGCCTCGGCCCGGTGATGGCGCTGACCCGCAACGAGTCGGTCGTGCATGAGAAGACCGGCCCCTACCAGAACGTGGAGATCTCCGCAGGCGGCAAGATGGGGCTGACCCTTGGCGACGCGATCGATCTGCGCCTGTTCCTGTCGCGCTGGCGCTATGGCTTCGCGGTGACCGACCGGGTGGCGAGCGGCCTGCGCTCCAGCCTGCAGTTCTTCGCCGCCGACGGCTCGGCCACTCACAAGATCTATCTGGTCGAGGAGAGCGACCGCGCGGCCTATGACGCGCTGGTGGCGCGCTTCCGCGACCAGGGCGACGCGCCGGAGATCGGGGTCGAGCCGGCCGAGGCTCCCGCCCCGTCCAAGCCGGACGCCGCCGTGGACGCGGAAGGCTTCCGCCAGGCCTGGGACGCGATG
>JBMLRS010000357.1:0-3143 GCA_049240905.1 Elsteraceae bacterium | reverse complement strand
CTGCAGGCGCTGCGTCTGGCCGGCCCGTCGCGCGCGACGAAGATCGCGACCGACGTTCCGCGCAGATTGCTGGAGGAAGCGGCCCGGAGCGGCCTGCCGATCATGGTGTTCACCGGCAATCCCGGAACCCTGCAGATCCACACCGGCCCGGTGGTCGAGGTAAAGCCGACCGGCCCCTGGATCAATGTGATGGATCCAGGATTCAACCTGCATCTGAACCAGACCGGCGTCGATCAGGTCTGGTTGGTGCGCAAGCCCACCGCCGACGGCGTGGTCACCTCGATCGAGTTGTTCGACGCGACCGGCTATCTGATCACCACCTTCTTCGGCAAGCGCAAGCCGGGCCAGCCGGAAGACCTGAACTGGCGCGTTCTGGCCAAATCCTTCGTTGGCTGACATGAACCGCTTCACGTTCGCCCTGGCGGCGCTGTTGACCGTCGCCGCCCTGCCGGCGAGCGCCGAACGCATCGTGGCGGTCGGCGGCTCGGTGACGGAGATCGTCTACGCGCTGGGCGCCGGCGACCAGTTGGTCGGCGTCGACACCACCAGCCTGTTCCCGGCCAAGACCGAGGCGCTGCCGAAGGTCGGCTATCTGCGGGCGCTGACGGCGGAGGGTCTGCTGACCCTTCGTCCGGAGCTGATCCTGGCGGCGCAGGAGGCGGGGCCGGCTAGCGCGCTGACGCAGGTCGGCCAAGCCGGCGTGAAGACGGCGATGATCGGGGTGGATCTGCTGCCCGGCTCGATCGCCGACCGGATCCGCGCGGTCGGCGCGGCGCTGGGAAAATCGGCGCAGGCCGAGGCGATGGCGACCGCCTTCGCCGACGATCTGGCGACCATCACCGCCGCCGCCGGGCGCACGCCCAAACGCGCGAAAGTGCTGTTCCTGCTCAGCGCCAGCAGCGGATCGATCCTGGCCTCGGGCCGGCGCACGGCGGCGGACGCGATCATCGAGGCCGCCGGCGGCGCGAACGCGATCTCCGGTTATGAAGGCTACAAGCCGGCCTCCGCTGAAGCCGTGGCGATGGCGGATCCGGACGTCATCCTGATGACCAGCCAGACTTTCGACGCGATTGGCGGGATCGACAAGATCAGGAAGCTGCCCGGCGTGCTGGCCACGCGGGCGGCGCGCGAGGATCGGGTGATCCGTTTCGAGTCGGGATATCTTCTGGGACTCGGGCCACGCACCGCCCACGCCGTGCGCGATCTGGCGCAGGCGCTGGCCCCGGACGCGCCTCTGCCGGCCCTGCCCGCCCGGCCCTGGACTCGGGCTGAGTAGCGCCATGGCAGTGCTCGACGTCGCCCCGCCGCGCGACTTCTCCCTGCCGGCGCGGGCCTGGATTCCGCTCTTGGGCGCGGCGACGCTGGCGATCGCCGTGATCGCGCTTGGCGTCGGCCCGGTGTCGATCGCGCCGGACCGGGTGGCGGGCCTGATCCTGCGGACCCTGACCGGCCAGGAGCTGCCAACGGCGGATCTGCGCGATCAGGCGATCGTCAGCGTGATCCGCGGGCCGCGCATCCTGCTGGGATTGCTGGTCGGCGCCGCGTTGGGCCTGTGCGGCGGGGCGATGCAGGCGCTGTTTCGCAATCCGCTGGCCGATCCCGGCCTGATCGGCGTCTCCAGCGGCGCGGCCTTCGCCGCCGTGGCGGTGATCGTGGGCGCCGGCTGGCTGGCCGCGCATGGAATCTCCGGCCTCTGGACTCTGCCGACCGCCGCCTTCCTGGGCGGGCTGATCGCGACCTTCGCCGTGCATCGCCTGGGCAAGCTGGCCGGGACGGGCGCCGCGCCCATGCTGCTCGCGGGCATCGCGGTCAACGCCGTGGCGATGGCCGGGGCCGGAACCCTGATCTACGGCGCCGACGACCGGCAGATGCGCGACATCACTTTCTGGACCTTCGGCAGCCTGGGCGGCGCGCGCTGGGACGGGCTGGCGATCATGCTGCCCTTCGTTCTGCCGCCGCTGTTGATCCTGATCCTGCGCGCCCGCTCCCTCAACGCGATCCTGCTGGGGGAACGAGAGGCGGCGCATATGGGCGTGGACATCACCCGGCTGACCGCGCTGGTCGCGCTGTGCACGGCCTCGGCCGTGGGCGCCTCGGTCGCGGCCAGCGGCGTGATCGGCTTCGTTGGCGTGGTCGCCCCGCATGTCGCGCGGCTTCTGGTGGGCGGCGACAATCGCCTGCTGCTGCCCGCCTGCGCCTGCCTGGGCGCCGGGCTTCTGGTCGGCGCGGACGCGATCGCCCGCACCGTGGTCGCCCCGGCGGAGCTGCCGATCGGCCTGCTCTGCAGCCTGCTGGGCGCCCCCTTCTTCCTGTGGCTGATGGTTCGGCAAGGCCGCGCCAATCGGTTCTCGTGAACGCCATGCCCGTGCTGCGCGCCGACCGGATCAGCTTTCAGATCCATGGAAAACATCTGCTGCGCGACGTCTCCCTGGCGGTGGAGCCGGGCGAGGTGGTGGCGCTGATCGGGCCGAACGGGGCGGGCAAATCGACCTTGCTGCGCGCCCTGGCCGGCGATCTGAAGCCGACCAGCGGATCGGCCTCGTTGAACGGGATCGATCTTCAACGCTGGCGCCCGCGCGACCTCGCCCTCCATCGCGCGGTGGTGGCGCAGCACGCCGATCGCGACTGCCAACTGACCGCCCTTGAGATCATCGAGCTGGGCCGCCTGCCTTGGGGTCGCCCCAGCGCCGACGCGAACGGGCTGCGGGCGATCGAGCAGGCGATGGCGGCGACCGGCGCCGACGGCCTGAGGGATCGGCGCTACGCGACCCTCTCGGGAGGGGAGCGCCAGCGCGTGCATCTGGCCCGCGCCCTGGCCCAGTTGTTCAGCCCGGAGGGGTGCGCCGGCCGCCTGCTGATCCTGGACGAGCCGACCTCGCATATGGACATCGCCGCCCAGCTGGCCAGCCTGGAGCTGGTGGCGCGGTTGGCCAAGACCGGCCTGTCCGTGATCGTGGCCCTGCACGACCTCGCCGCCGCCGCCTTCGCGGACTTGGTCTGCGTGGTCCGGGATGGAACAGCCTTGGCCTTCGACCACCCGGACCGGGCCCTGACCCCGGCGATCCTGCGCGCCGCGTTCGACGTGCTGGCCGAGATGTTCGTCGGCGCGCAGGGCGCCGCCGCCTTCGCCTACAGCCTGTGAC
>JBMLRS010000356.1:8627-14848 GCA_049240905.1 Elsteraceae bacterium | reverse complement strand
ACCTTCAAAGAATCCTGGAGCAGCTTCACCCAAGGCGATCGCGCGGTGCGCCGGTTGATCGCGGTCGGGTTGGGCACGATGGGCTTCAGCATGGGCGACGTGCTGCTGGAGCCGTACGGCGGAGAAATCCTGCATCTAACGGTCTCTCAGACCACCATGCTGACGGCGACGCTCGCGCTGGGCGGTTTGTCGGGCTTCGCCCTAGCGTCGCGCGTCCTCGCGCGCGGCTTCGATCCTTTCCGCATGGCTTGCCACGGCGCAGCGATCGGGGCCGCCGCGTTCATCGCGGTGATTCTCGCGGCCTATTTCGGCTCGCAAGAGCTGTTCGCCCTGGGCACCGCCGGCATCGGATTCGGCGCCGGCTTGTTCGGCCATGGCACGCTGACCGCGACCATGAACCTGGCTCCGGAGGGGCAGAAGGGTCTGGCGCTCGGGAGTTGGGGCGCGGTTCAGGCGTCCGCCGCTGGAGCGGCGATCGCCCTGGGCGGCGTCATCCGCGACGCCTCCGCCGGGATGATGGCGCGCGAAGGCTTCGGCCCAGCCGGAGGTTACATCACCGTGTATGGCCTTGAGGTCGCTTTGCTGGTCATCACTCTGGGCGCGATGCTGCCCTTGCTGCGCCGCTCCAGCGTCAGAGCCTCGCCGGCTTCCGCCTAGAACAAGATCCGCTTACCTCAAGGCGGATCTTGTTCATAACATTATGAAAAATAGCGCGTTTTCTGTCTTTCGCGATTCAGACTACGCTGAAGACGCGCTAACGAAAGGGCGGAGAGAAAATCAGCCCGCCGTTCAGCCAAAGAGCGTTGAGCCCTCGGTCGAGGCCGATCCGGGTTTCCAGTCCAAGATTGCGGGCGTAGACCTGACCGTAATTGCCGACCTGCTCGATCACGCGGCGCGCCCAGCGATCATCCAGCCCCAGCCCGCGCCCGACGCCCGGCTCGAGCCCCGCCAGCCGCCGGATCTCTCCATCCGGGCTTGAGGCGATCGATCGGATCGACTCGGAGGTGAGCCCGCGCGCTTCGGCGGCGATCATGGCGAAGCCGACCCAGCGCACGATTTGACCCCACACGAGATCATGGCTGGCGACGACGGGGCCCAGAGGCTCGCGCGAGATCACGTCCGGCAGAAGCGTCAATCGGCCGCCCCCGGCGACCGAAGAAGCGCGCAGCGCCGTCAACTCGCTTCGATCGCCGGTCACTGCGTCGCAGCGGCGGCCGAGAAATCCCGTGGACTTCTCCTCGCTGGTGGCGAACTCGATCAGGCTGGGCGCAGGCTGCAAGGTCGCCACGGCCTCACGCAGAGTGACGAAGGAGGTCGTTCCGCCCTGCACGCAGATTGAACGGCCCGCCAGATCCGCGAGCCGCTTCGCGCCCAGGTCGGACCAGACCATGAAGCCCTGCCCGTCATAGAAAAGGGCTAACGGAAACCAGACCCCAAGGCTGGTGTCGCGCGTCAAGGTCCAGGTCGTCTGACCGAGCCCGATGTCGATCTCGTCATCCACCAGCGCCTTGAACTTGTTCGCCGTGCGCACCCGGGACAGGACGATGGCGTTCGCGTCGCCGAGCGCGGCGGCGGCGACCGCGCGACAGAAGTCGACTTCAAATCCCATCGGCCGACCCGCGGGGTCGATCTCGGAAAAGCCTGCGGTTTGGTCGACGCCGCAGCGAACCTGTCCGTCCCTTTTGACGCGATCAAGAATAGAGCCGCTCCACGCTGTGGAATTCACAATCAACAGCGCGAGCAGCGTGAACAATGTCTTAAAAATTTGTCTGGCGCGCCGATGCGCGTCGCCGTAGGTCCTGCTCTTCGTCATTGCCATGTCTTGGCGCCTTTAAGAGCCGTCCGAAAGAAGGCAGATTAAGTCCACAACGTTACGAACATATGTTTGCCGCGGGGTCTGAAAGTTAACCGTAATGCGTCTGCGTCGGAGGATCCAAGCCGTTTCGATCGCGCTCGCGGCCGCCGTCCTGATCCAGGGCGGCGCGGCGCTTTGGATCATTTCGGAGATGACGGCGGAGGCGCGTCGCGTGTCGAACCGGGAGATGGCGCTCTCCATCGCCGCCAACGAAGTCACCCGCGACCTGCACGCCCTCACGGCCTTCGCGTTGCAACTCTCCTCCGTCCGCAGCCAAGGCGAGCGCGTGACCCTGCTGTCCCGCATCGACGGTCGCATGCAGATCCTGCGGAAAGGCTCCGAGATCCTTGCGCGGGAGATGGATGACGCGGAGACGTTGACCAGCATCACCTTGGCCCAGGAAAGACTGCTGCAGAACGTGCGCGGGCTGGACCGTCTGATCAATGATCGGACCCGGGCCGAGACCCAAGGCCGCAGCGCCCTGGCCGAGTTCGGGCAATATCGACCGGAAGCGCTGTCCGACGACGCTTGGTCGCTCCTCAAGGTCAGCGCGGAGCTCGCCGCGCGCGCGCCAGTGGTCGGTCGATTGAACGCTGCGGCGGACGAGATGCGCGCACGGCTCGATCAACTGGTTCAGCCGATCGACGGAGCGGACCGGCAAAGGATGGACTCGCCCCTGTTCGGTCCGACCGGCGTCGTCTCCAGTCGACGCGCCGTGTTGGATCTGGAGGCCCGCATCCTCAACCTGGGCAGATCAATCCAGGAGCAAGGCGGCAAGCTGCAGGGCCTCTCCAGCAGCCTGTCGCGCGACACCGACCGACGGCTGCAGGAGGCGCAGCAAGCGCTGGTTGTCGCCAACCAGCGGCTGACCTTCGCCTTGGCGGCGATCATGCTCGTCGTGCTCGCGGTTCTCTTCATTCTCCACAGACAGTTCGATCGGCTGATTCTTCGCCGCCTGGAGAAGCTGAAACAGGCGATGTCGGAATGGAGCTTGGGCAAGCCGCTCGCGGTCGAGGGGAGCCAGAAGGACGAGATCGCCGAGATGCGGGTGGCGCTGGCGGAGCTGCTTTCCACCATCGAGCGGCGCACGTCCGCGCTGATCCAAGCGAAATTGACCGCGGAGGCCGCCAATGAGGCGAAGTCCGACTTCCTGGCGAACATGAGCCATGAACTGCGCACCCCGCTGAACGCGATCATCGGTTTCAGCGACGTTCTCTCGTCCGAGGCCTTCGGGCCAATTGGCAGCGCGCGCTATCGGGAGTACGCGACCCACATCAATGAGAGCGGCGCCCATCTCCTGAGTCTGATCAACGACGTGCTGGACATGGCCAAGCTGGAGGCGAACGCCTTCACCCCGGAGATGACGCCGCTTCCCGCAACCGAGGCGATCACCACAGCCGTCACCCTGGTGAACACTCTGGCTGATCAGAAATGCCAGAACCTCACGCAAGAGAACATCCAACCGATCTCCGTGCTGGGCGACCGTCGCGCCGTCCGACAGATCTTGATCAATCTGCTGTCGAACGCCATCAAATTCACCGAAGAAGGCGGACGCATCGCGATCGGATGCCAGATCGACGATCAGAATCCGGACAACGCCTTGCTTTATGTCCGCGACAACGGCCGTGGAATCCCGCCTGATCGCCTCGTCGACATCGGCAAGCCCTTCATGCAGGTGGGCAATCCAATGCAGCGGGACGAACCCGGCACGGGATTGGGTCTGGCGATCAGCAAATCCTTGGCGGAGGCTATGGGCGGCGCTTTGCTGCTGCGCAGCGAATTGGGAGTCGGAACCACCGCGGCGCTGCGGCTGAAGCGCGCTTAGCGTGTTTTCAACTTAGTCTGAACGCGAAGAACTGAAGACCGGCTAGGGCCCCGGCGAGGCTGCTTCTTGAACCGTCGGCGCCTCTTGACCGCCAAAGGCGCGGCCGTCGTCCACGCCGAAACGAGGCGCTTCTCCTTGGAGCGGCTGGGCGAGAGCCGAGGCGGCGAGGACCTGCGGCAGATCCACCCAGAACGCGCTGCCCTGGTCCTCAACGCTGGAAAAGCCGATCCGCCCGCCCATCAAGTCGACCAGCCTTCGGGCGATGCTCAAACCGATGCCCGCTCCATCCACGCCACGGTCCGGCCCGACGCGCTGAAAGGGTTGGAACAGCATCCGCTGCTCCTCTTCCGCGATGCCGACGCCGGTGTCCTCAACGCAGATCCGGACCGCTCCATCCGCAGTCAGGGAGGCGCTGACCAACACTTCGCCGCCCGGCCGATTATACTTGATGGCGTTGCTGCAGAAATTCAGAAGCACCTGCGCCAGACGCGATCGGTCCGCCAGGACGTCATAGCTTTGCTCCAGGTTGACCTTGAGAACCACGTCGGCCGCCGCGGCGGAGGGCCGCACCATGGTCTGAACGTCGGACAGCAACGTGCTGGTCGTCACGGTTTCCATGACGATGGAAAGCTGTCCCGCGTCGATCTTGGCGAGGTCGAGCAGGTCGGTGACCAGCTGCAGCAGATGCTCACCGGCCTTGGTGATGTAGCCGATGTACTCGCGCTGCTTCTCCGTCAAATTGCTCGACTGCGCGTAAGTCAGCAGTTGGGAGAAGCCGATCACGGCGTTGAGCGGCGTCCGCAGTTCATGGCTCATTTGCGCCAGAAAATCCGATTTCGCCCGATTAGACGAGGCCGCCTCGGCCATCGCCATCACGGCGCGGTCCTCCGCGCTCTTGCGAGCCGTGACGTCGCGCAGGCCGGCGATGAAGCCGTTGGCTTTGCGCCGTATCGGATCCTGAACGGCGCGGGCGGAAACCTCCACCCAGATCAGGTCGCCGTCCGCGCGCATGGCGCGATGCCGGAAGTCCGCCTCCATCTCACCTGACTTCAAACCCGCGAGAAAACCCTCGAAGACATGCCTGTCCGCGGGAAAGATCAATTCTTCGACCGGCTTCCCGCGCAGGATCTCCGGCGGGAAGCCGAGCAGCACGCCTGAAGACGGCGAAGCGTACCGGATCACGCCTTCGGCGTCGGCGAAGAGGATCATGTCGCGCCCATTCTCCGCGATCATCCGATAGCGCGCCTCGCTTTCATTGAGCTCCCGCGTGCGCTGCTCCAGCTCCTCCGCCCTGCGACGCAGCAGATCGCGAGCCTTCACCATCGCTTCGGCGACCTCGTTCACTTCCTGCAGATCGGATCGAACGGCTGGCAGGGGATCGCCATGGCCCAGAGCGGTCGCGGCGCCGGACAGGTCGGTGATCGCGCGGGCGGTTCGCCGCGCCAAGACGCCGGCGGTGGCCAAAGCCGCGACGACGAGCAGGACGCCGCCGCCGCTGATCGCCATGAGAGAGGCGCGCAGTTCGGCGACCGCCACTCTCGCGTCAACGCCGATCCCGACGCTCCAGCCGGTCGACGTGGAGCGCGTGAAGGCCCCGCGCATCCGTCTGCCGTCTGCCGCAGTGGCTTCGATCGCCGCCTCCTCCGTCGCTCGCACTTGAGCGACATAGTCCGCCGACGCGAGCCGCCCAAGCGACGCCTCGGCCTGCTCGGAACGCGCAATGAAGCGCCCTTTCGCGTCGATCACCGACATGAGCGTGCCGGGGGGCGGCCGCTGCAGGCTCAGGATTCCTTGGATAAGCGCTGGGGAGACGCCCATGGCGATGACATGGCGGGCGCCGCTTCGGTCCTGGCCGGGAAGATAGACGCCCAGCACCGGGCCATTGACCACAGCGCCGGTCACCAAACCCGAGACTTGCGTCTCGCCGGTTTCCAACGCCTTGACGACATACTCGGGCGCGGCGGCTCTTGGCAGGGACGCGCCGAACGGCTTCTGGGTATGGAAAATCTCTCCGCCGTCGGCGTCAAACAAGACCAATCGGCGCATGGGATCGTCGTTCAGGATCCGCTTGGCGCTGTGATAGACCGCTTCCCAGTCGCCCCGCTCAAAGTCCAGCGAGGCGCGCAACGCGCGCAAAGTCGCCTCCTCGACGTCGACCTGGCGATTGATCGCTTCGGAAACCGCCCGCGCCATCGCCAGCCGTTGCTGATCGCTTTGACGCAGCTCGGCCTCGGCGTAGAGATAAATCACCATAGACGCGAACAAGAGCGTCGGCGCGATGACCGCGGCGAGCATCAGCAGCTGTCGACCAAAAATTGTATTCAGGGCGAAACGCTGCGTCATAAGCGCGGAACTGATTCGTCGCATCACGCCCTCGTTCAAAAGGGCGCTCATTTTGCAACCCTTTAAACAACAGCGCCAATGTACCGAATCGGTCTGATCGGTCAAATTATATATTAATTATTCGTTACTCAACAAGCGACGCAGACGCGATAGGGCCGACGGCCGTGGAGGCTGTTGAGCGCGATTTCGCCTGGCCCA
>JBMLRS010000356.1:0-8617 GCA_049240905.1 Elsteraceae bacterium | reverse complement strand
CACCCTCCTCGACCGCTTGCGGCGCCGACGTAGCCGGAGGCGAGCCCGCGCCGGAGTCTGACCGCTCGCCTGACCTCGGCGCCGCCTGCGACAAAATAGAGCAGCGCGAGGAAGCCTGCAGCGGCGAAACATGCTCCTTCTGCAAAATGCAATATGATTTTTCATCTAGGCAGAAAATTTGGTCAGACATACGTTCTAGTAACTAGGCGACACAAAGGGTTCATAATGCAGATCTCTTCCAATGGTGGAAGCAGACCTCGGTTCTTCTCGATCAATCGACTTTCGTTACGCAGCCAAATTCGGCTGCTGGCGCTCACGGCGCTCGCGCCGTTCCTGGCGCTTGCGATCGTCGCGATCGACCTTTTCAGCGACGCGAGCCAGACGCATTACAATCGACAATTGATTGCGATGTCCCGATCGCTCGCCGCCGCGATCGACAATAGGATCAGCGCGATGCAGGCGGCTATGGCCACGCTCGCCGACTCGGAGTCGCTCAAGCGCGGTGACTATCGTCAGTTTCACGCGAGCGCGACGGAGAGCGCATTCCGTATGGGCGGCGTCATTCTGCTGCAGAACAACGACAGCGTTCTGTTCAGCACAGCACAGCCCTTTGGGACCGAGCAAACCGGAGACTCCCTGCCAAAAGCCGACGCCGGAGCGCAGCGCACGCCGACCGTCTCGGATCTGTTCTCCCTTAAGGCGTCCAGCCAATGGGCGACCTCGATCCTCATCGCGGCGCCGAACGCTCGGGACGCGCCCCTCACCCTGGGTTTGCTGATCGATCCGAAGATATTTGACGAAGCCTTCCAGGCGCAGAACTACCCTGCGGGGTGGCGCGCCGCGCTGATCGACCGAACCGGAAAGATCATCGCCCGCAACATGGAGGGTGAGCGCTTCACTGGGCGCGCGATCACCGCTGACTTTGAATCCAAGACTCTTGGGAAGGACGAAGGCGTTCTCGTCACCACCACCTGGGGCGGGCAGGAAGCGCAGGCCGCCTTCTCTCGCCTAACGAGCGGCTGGTTGGTCGCCGTCGGCGTTGAGCGGGCCCTTTTGACGGAGCCTCTGCGCCATTCGATCACCCTTCTGCTGGCTGGGGCGGGATTGCTGCTGGTGGGGGTTTTCGTTCTTACAAACTGGTGGGGTCGCTGGCTCGCCGCCTCGGCGCGAGATCTGATCGACGGAGCCGAAGCGTTAGGCCGCGGAGAGACGCCGACCTTGGAAGGTCCGACGCGATTCCAGGAGGCGACGCGGCTCTCAGCCGCGCTGCGTCAGGCCGGCGCCCGCATGGCGCAGCGCGAAGCCGAACGCGCGAACACGGCGCGCCTTCTGCGCGAGCAAGTAGCCACGATGGAACGACGGATCGAGGAGCGCACGGAAGATCTGATCAAGGCCTTGAGCGTGGCGACCCAGGCGAGCAAGGCGAAATCCGAGTTTCTGGCGAACATGAGCCATGAACTGCGCACCCCGCTGAACGCGGTGATCGGCTTCGCCCAGTTGCTGGAGGCCAAACTCGGCAAGCGGCAGGAAGGCGATTACGCCGGCTATATCCACCAAGCCGGCGAGCAACTGCATGTGTTGCTGAAGGATATTCTGGATCTCGCGAAGATCGAGAGCGGCCATTTGAAGATCGACATGGAACCGACGCCCCTGGGGTCGCTGTTCGAACAGATTGAGGCGACCATGGGATCCATGGCGCAGGCGCATGGAGTTACCTTGACGCTCCCGCCGCCCACTCTCGCCACCGCCGTCTCGGCGGATCCCGCGCGGCTGCGCCAAGTCCTGCAGAATCTGATCTCCAATGCGATCAAGTATAATCGCCCCGGCGGCAGCGTTACGATCGACGTCGCGCGGCAACGTCCGGGGCGGGTGCGCGTCTATGTCAGCGACACCGGAACCGGCATTCCGATCGAACGGCAGGGCGAACTGTTCCAAGCCTTCAACAGGCTGGGCCTCGAACAAAGCAGCATCGAGGGGACGGGAATCGGCCTCGCGATCTGTCGTCATCTGATGACCCTGATGGGCGGCGCAATCGATTTCGCCAGCGCCCCGGGCGTCGGCAGCCAGTTCTGGGTGGAACTGGCCGAGGCTACGTCCGACGCGGATCAGGAGCTGATCCACACAACGACGAACCTTACGCCGCTCTCTTCGGCGCGCCGTCGCAAGCTTTCCGGCGCCGCGCCGGCGATCCTCTATATCGAAGACAACGCCGCCAATCTCACCTTGATGACCGAGACGCTGCGGTCGCAGGCCAACTATCAGATCCTGACCGCCGAGACCGGCCGGGACGGCTTGGCGATGGCCAAGGAGCGGCGCCCGGACGCCATCCTACTCGACATCCGATTGCCTGACCTGGATGGTTTCGAGGTTCTGTCGCAACTGCGCAGCGCCTCGGAAACGCGCGAAATCCCGGTGATCGCGGTGAGCGCCCATGCGCTGCCAAGCGACGTCGCCCGCGGACTTTCCTCCGGCTTCCTCCGCTATCTCACCAAGCCCTTCCTGATCACCGATCTTATGGAGGCGCTGACGCTCGCGCTGTCGAACCGAGAGGATGGGCGCGCCGCGCAGAGGCCGGTCGACAGGGCGATGACAACGCAGTATGCGAAGGGATGATCTACGCCAAGCTCTCTGGGAAAACCGCGCTGGTGACCGGCGGCGCCTCCGGGATCGGGCTGGCCGTGACGCGCGTGTTGTTGCGCGACGGCGCCAAGGTCGCGGTCAATTTTCTTCCGACCGACGCGACGGCTGCGGCGCAGGTGGCGGAGTTGGCGTCATCGGGAGCCACGGTCATTCCCGCGCCGGGCGACGTGTCGGATCCTGAGAACGCACGAAGCATGGTCGCTGAAGCGATCTCCAAACTCGGCTCTCTAGACTTCCTGATCAACAACGCCGGCGCGGCTGGAACCAAGGAACCGATCCCGTTTCCGCACTTGGACGCGATCACCGACGAGCTTTGGCGTCTGGTGCTGTCGACCAACCTGATCGCGCCCTTCAACTGCGTCCGCGCCGCGGAACGGGCCTTGCGGGCCAGCCGGGGCGCCGTGGTCAACACCGCGTCGATCTCCGGCCTCGGCGTGCGCGGCAGCAGCATCCCCTACGCCGCCAGCAAAGCGGGGCTCATCAATCTGACCCGCGCCCTCGCGCGCGCTCTGGCCCCCGACGTGCGGGTGAACGCGGTTGCGCCGGGCTTGGTGGAAACGCCCTGGACCAAGCCCTGGCCGGCGGCGCGCAAGCAAGCGACGCTGGAGCGCACTTTGCTGCGCCGGCTCGCCCAGCCTGAAGACATCGCCGACGCCATTCTCTATCTCGCCGCGGGGGCCGGCTATATGACCGGCCAAACGCTGATCTTGGACGGCGGGCAGGAATAGCTGCGTCAGGAAGTGCCCAGGCGGCAGCGCTTCCAAGTCTGCGCCGGCCCCTCGCCGCCTGCGACGCGAACGCTGACCGTGTTCTCATCCAGCAGCCGCATCGCGATGGTCGCGCCTTTGTTGGGCTCGTTGGCCGGCGCGACATAGGAGAAATCATGCCGTCCATAGTGGCCGGTCATCTTCGCGCCGCCGGGCGTGCGGATCGACGGACCGGCGATGGTGAGGCTCCGTCCGTCGCTATGGCACCAATCGCCGTCGATCGCGTCGGCGAAGGCCGATGGGGCCGCGACGGAAACCGCAGCGAAAACAAGGAAACCAAGAAGCGCTTGTAAGCGGGGCATGGCGCAGGCTCCCGATCCATGAAAACGCCGACGAGCTTAACGGATCTGGAGCGACGCGCAACGCCGCGCGCGGCTATCCTTTTGGATGACGGAGCAGCCGCGCGGAAGCCGCCTTGGCTGCCGCGGCGAGATCCGTGTCGGATTGGTCCCTGCCGGCGGGGCCCGTCGCCATCGCGAATGGGGTCTTGGCCCCGTCCAGAAACTCCTTCAGCACCGCCCCGCGGATCGCGAAGTTCACGATCTGCGGCAGATCCCCCGTCCGCTCGGCCACCGCGATGGCGTTCAGTTTCGACGAGACGACGCCAACCAAGCGCCCCTTCTTGTCAAGCAGCGGCTCGCCGCTCTCGCCCGGTTGGACCGGCGCTGAGATCTGCAGATGACGACGATCGTCTCGCGCGCCGCCTCAACCACTGCGCAATTTCGCCGCGTCTTTATGTGTCGGGCGAAGGTGAAGCCTTCGCGCCGCTTGACGCAGGTCAATGACTAGCCCTCCCTTGCGATTAAGCAGAACCAAAGGGGGGAGGGACATCGAGCGGTGCCGAACAAGGATGCGCAGCCGGTCGGCAAAACGCGAGAAAGTCGTCCGACGCGCCTGAGGCATGAGCTCTTCCGACTGCTCGAGAGCCAGACCGCCGGCGGCCGCCTGAGACGCGTCGTCGACGCCACGCTGATCGCCCTGATCACCGGCAACGCAGCGCTGGTGCTGCTGGATGAAGCGATCCCGCCGGACTCGCCCTGGGCGCCCTGGTTATGGGGCTTCGAGCACGCCTCCGTCGCGCTTTTCACGGTGGAGTATCTCTGCCGCGTGTGGATCGCCGTCGAGCATGACGCCTTCCATCACCTGCCTGCTTGGAGAGCCCGGGCTCGGTACATGACTTCCGCCGAGGGCGTCATCGATCTGCTGTCCATCCTGCCCTATTACATCGGCGCGCTGGCCTTGATCGACCTGCGCTATCTGCGCCTGCTTCGGCTGTTTCGGCTGCTCAAGCTCTCCCGTTACTCCCCGGCGCTGCAGTCGCTCGCGGCGGCCTTCTATCAGGAGCGCAGATCCTTTCTTGGCGCGCTTCTGGTCCTCATCGTGGCGCTCCTCAGCACCGCCAGCCTGATGCATCTGGTGGAGGGCGAGCGGCAACCGGACGCGTTCGGCACCCTGACGCGCTCGATGTGGTGGGCGATCGTCACGCTGACGACCGTCGGCTACGGCGACGTCGTGCCCCAGACCGCGTTGGGCAAGGTGATCGGCGGGGCCTCGGCGCTGCTGGGCCTCTGTCTGTTCGCTCTGCCCTCGGCGATCATGGCCAGCGCGTTCGTCGAGCAGATCAAGCGGCGGGACTTCGTGGTCAACGCCAAGTTGGTGATGCAGGTTCCGCTATTCGCCAACCTCGGCGTCCTGCATCTGGTGGAGATCGCGAGCATGTTGAAGCCGCGCACCGCCCCGCCGCTTTACACCGTCGTGCGGAAAGGGGATCCGGCGGACTGCATGTACTTCATCCTGTCGGGCGAATTGCAGGTGGAGTTGTCGCCGAAGCCGGTACGGCTTTCCAGCGGCGATTTCTTCGGCGAGATGGGACTTCTGAACCGCGCGCCGCGCTCCGCCTCGGTGACGGCGGTCACCGACACGCAGTTGCTGGTGCTGGAGGATATGGATTTCGACAAGCTGATGCGGCTTCATCCGGACATGCGCGCGGCGATCGAAGCGCGCGCTGCGGAGCGGACGAAGGCGATCAGGAACTGATCAAGATCAAGCGGCGTCGTCAGCGACGCTCGGCGCTTGCTTGCGCGCCAGAGAGGAGAGCGCGCGACACCGCGCGGCGGGCAGGGTGAGCGTGGCGCGCACGCCCTCGCCCGGACGGCTCTCAACCTCCGCCGCGCCGCCGTGCATCTCCATCAACCGCCGGCAGATGGGCAGGCCGAGGCCCGTCCCCTCCACCGCGCCGCGGACCGTGGCGTCCCCGCGCCGAAACGGCTCGAAGGCCGCCGCCCGTTCCTGCTCGCTCATGCCCGGTCCATCGTCCTCGACTTGAATGACCAGACGCCGTTTGGGATTCAGCCGCGCGCTGAGACGGACCTCGCCGCCAGGCTTCGAAAACTTGACCGCGTTCGAGAGGAGATTAATCAAGGCCTGCGAGATTCTACGCCGGTCGATCCAGGCCTTCCCTTGCACCGCGATGGTCTCGTAGATCCGGATCGATCGAGCGTCCGCGAGCGCCCGCACAAGCGTGAGGCTGTCTTCGATCAAAGGCTCGATCTCGGTGTCGCTCTCCTCCAGCTCCACGCGACCGGCGTCGATGCGCGACAGGTCAAGCAGATCATTGATGATCGAGAGCAGATGGGCGCCGCTGTCATGGATATGCGCGGCATATTCGGGGTAGCGACTATCCTCCGGGCCGAAAAGCCGGTCCCTGATCACTTCGGCGTACCCCATGATCGCGTTGAGGGGGGTGCGCAACTCATGGCTGACATGAGCCAGGAACGAGGCCTTGGCGCTGTTGGCGGCTTCGGCCTGGCGGCGCGCGACCAGAATTTCCTGCTCTCGGTCCTTGATCTCCGTCACGTCGATCACGACGCCGTCGCTGACGATCGACCCGTCCTCCTCCCGATGAGAGCGTGCGGTGCCGCGCAACCAGCGGATCTTCCCGTCGACGATGACCCGATACTCCCAAGACCAGGGATGCTCTGTCTGAGGGGGGGTCGCTGTGCGAGCATGAACCGCCGGCAGGTCGTCGGGATGGATGGCGCGGTGCATCCGGGTCGGATCCTCGTAGACCTCTTCCGGGGCGCAGCCGAAATACTCACGCACCCGACCGCTCAGATATGTGTAGCGAAAGTTGGCGCCGTCGGCGTCTCGGTGGGTCTGATGGACGATCCCGGGCATGTTGTTGGTGACGCCGAGCAGCCTGTTTTCAATCTGCTTCAGTCGAAAAGCCGCGTTCCGCTCCGCCGTCACGTCGGAGGCGACGCCTCGATAACCGCAGAAGGTCCCCGACTCATCAAAGACCGGAACGCCGCTGCTGCGCACATATCGGCGCTCCCCCGACGGGAGCACGCGCTCGCCGATGAAGTCCCGGAAGGCCTCGCGGCGGCCCACCACCTCCGCGTGACGCCGCCAGATCGGATCACTGAGGTCGGCCGCGAAATCTTCCCGACGCCGACCGAGCGCGAACGAAAAATCCGCGCCCGTCACGCTGTTCGCGCTGTCGGAGAACCATCTGTACCGACCTTCCGCATCAGTTTCCCACTGCCATTCCCCCGCCGAATGGGTGAAATCCTGAAAGCGGCGAGCCCGGGCCTGAAGCGCCGTCGCCTCGCGATGCCGTACGCGCGCGGAGTGCGCCAAGACAAGACAGAGCGCAGTGATCAAGACCGTGGCGGCCAGGCCGCCGATTCCCGCGAACCGCGCCTGCCTTTCTGGCGAAATCAGAAGATCCCGAACGGCGACGCCAACGAGGACATACAGCGGATAGGCGGGCAAGTCGCGGTAGCTGATGACTCGTTCGATGCGATCCACATCGTCGACCGCCACATAAACGCCTTCCGTTCCTTTCAAATGGGACGGCAGCCCCCCCATCACGCCGCCTATCGGGACGCCGCCAGGACCCGTTGAGCCGCGGGCCAGCACCTCCCCTTCCGCGTTCACGACGGCGATCATCCCGTGCGCGCCGAGATCCATCATCTTGAAAAAGCCCGAGATCTCGTTCGGGTCCAAGGACACGACCAGCACTCCCGCGAACGCCCCGTCGCGGTCGTTCAAGCGACGGCTCACCTGGATCACCTGGCGTCCAGTCGTGCGCGCGAAGACCGGGGCGCTGACGTAGAGCCGCCCCAGATCCTCCTCCAGATGGATGTTGAAGTGCCGACGATCGGCGACGTACAAGCCCTGCGACCTCACCGGAAGGTTCGTCTCGACGATGTATCCGAACTTGTCGACCATCCCGATCTGCAGGGTGAAGCTGACGAGCGCCGGCAAATCGAGCAGCGCGTCGTTCAATCGAAACTTGACGGGATCACGCTCGAATTGGCGCTTCAGAACCAGGGTCTGTTGATCAACGCTGTCGAGGATCGAGACCAGATGCTGCTCGAACGCGATCGCAAGGTTCGCCGTGCCGCGATGAGCGCGGCTGAAAGCGATTTGCCTCTGCTCTTCCGCATAGAGAAAGATACTTAGCCAGATCGAGAGGATGGCAAGCCCCCCAAGCGTAGCGATGATCGAAATTCGCAACAGCAGTTGCCGCCGCCCTGCGGTCCATGCCGATCGAGGAGCCTCAGCGCCGCTCACTTGAACCCAGATCTCGACATCACGCCCCTCTCGCGAAAAGTCATGCGACTTTCGGCAGCGACCTTATGCATAACATTACATCTAGATATAATTAATTGTACAATGCCGCTCCCTCGTCAAGAAGCCGTTTGATCCGCCGCCGCCAATCCGCGCTCCGCCGCGCTTTTCCTGGCCCTCAAAGAAGACGACAGCATGGTTGAGCCCCGGCATCATTCGCGAACCGAAGCGGAGCAAGCGGAATGACCATAATTCCAGCGCTGATTCTGATCTGCGCGACGGCGGCGCTTGGCATCTTTCTGGGCGTCCGCCGTCTCCGGCGAGGGGCGCGCAAGCCGATGCTCATCGGCCTCCATCTGCTGCTCGGCCTGGGGGCCTTGGAAAGCGTCGCTTACAGCCTGTGGCGCACGTCGCCCGACGGCGGCTCGACCCAGCTTGGAGCGACGGCGGCGGGCGCTCTGGCCGCCGCTCTTTTCATTGGTTTGATCGCGCCGATCCTGGGTCGCGGGTCGCAGCGCAGGATGAATGTCGCGCTGACCGCCCATGCGAGCGTCGCCGCGGTCGGCCTCGCTTTCGCCCTCGTCTGGATCGTCAGCCGCTAAGATTCGACAGCGCCGACCTTATGCGCGAAGATT
>JBMLRS010000355.1:0-4188 GCA_049240905.1 Elsteraceae bacterium | reverse complement strand
CAGCGCATGTTCCCCTCCTCGATGACCAAGCTGATGACGGTCTATCTGGTGTTCGAGAAACTCGCGAAGGGCGAGTTGAAGATGGAGGACACCCTTCTGGTCAGCGAGAACGCCTGGCGCAAGGGCGGCTCAAAAATGTATGTCGAGGTCAACACGCGGGTGCGGATCGACGATCTGCTGCGGGGCGCGATCGTCTCCTCCGGCAATGACGCCTGCATCGTGCTCGCAGAGGGCCTTGCGGGGTCGGAGGAAAAGTTCGCGGAGCTGATGACCGCGAAGGCGGCCGCCATCGGCATGACCGACACCAACTACAAGAACTCGTCCGGCTGGCCCGCCGACGACCATTACTCCACCTGTCGCGACCTGGCGATTCTGGCGCGCCGGACGATCGAGGATTTTCCGCAATATTATCCGATCTATGCGGAGCGGGAGTTCAGGTATGGCGGGATCTCCCAGCCGAACCGCAACACCCTGCTGTCGCGCAGCAGCGGCACCGACGGCTTGAAGACCGGCCATACCGAAGCAGCCGGCTTTGGCATCACGGTTTCGGTCGTGCGCCAAGGCCGCCGCATCGTGATGGTCCTGAACGGCATGGCCTCCATGAGGCAGCGCTCGACGGAGGCCGAGCGGATCACCGATTGGGCCTATCGCGAATTCGAGAACTACACGCTGTTCAAGGCCGGCGAGGAGATCGAGAAGGCTGACGTCTGGTTGGGCGTCGAGAAGCAAGTGGCGTTGACCACCGCGGCTCCGCTGGTGATCACGCTGCCGCGCAAGTTCCGCAAGGACATGAAAGTGACGCTCGCCTACAACGGGCCGCTGTCAGCGCCAGTGACCAAGGGCGCTACCGTGGCCAAGCTGGTGGTCTCCGCGCCTTCGGTCGACCCGGTGGAGCTGCCGCTGGTCGCAGGCGCGAACGTCGCTCAATTGACCGGGTTCGGAAAGATCCGGGAAGTGGCGATGCTGAAGATTTTCGGAACGCGATAGGGGTGCGACGCGGACGCTTCATCACGCTGGAAGGCGGCGAAGGCGCAGGGAAATCAACGCTGGCGGCGGCGCTGGTCACGCGGCTGCAGGGCGCTGGCTTCGACACGGTCGCGACCCGTGAGCCGGGCGGCGCGCCGGGCGCGGAGGAAGTGCGCCGGCTTCTGGTAACCGGAGAGCGTGACCGGTGGGATCCGCTGGGCGAGGCGCTGCTGCTCTCCGCCGCCAGACGCGATCACGTCCAACGCCTGATCAACCCGTCGCTGGCCGCCGGCTCCTTCGTGCTGTGCGACCGGTTCTTTGATTCAACCCTCGCCTATCAAGGCTATGGCCATGGCCTGCCGCGCCGGGTGCTGAACCAGCTGCGGACCATGGCGGTCGGTCGGTTGCGGCCGGATCTGACCCTCATCCTGGATCTGCCGCCCGCCGTCGGGCTGGCCCGGGCGCAGGCGCGGCGGGGAAATGAGACACGGTTCGAATCTTTCGATTTGGGCTTTCACGAACGATTGCGCGCCGGTTTCCTGGCGATTGCGGCCGAGGAGCCGAAGCGTTGCGTCATGATCGATGCGACGCAAGGGGCCGAAGCGGTCGCGGCGCAGGCCTGGAGCGCCGTCGTTGAGCGGTTGAGGTTGGATCATGGCCCGCGCGCCGGTTGAGGCGCCCGACGTTCCGGAAGGTCATCCGCGCCGCACCACCTTCCTCGCCGGCCATGCGCGGACGGAGACCTTGCTGCGTCAGGCCTGGGACAGCAAACGCCTGCACCACGCCTGGCTGCTGACCGGTCCGCAGGGCATCGGCAAGGCGACTCTCGCCTATCAGTTCGCTCGTTTCGTTCTTGCGAACGGCGCGGCGATCGGCGAGGGCTTGGCCATCGCGCCGGATCATCCCGTTCAGGCCTTGGTCGCCAACGCCGCGCACCGCGATCTGCGGACCTTGGAGCGGATCGCCGATCCCAAGACCAAGAAAATGCGGTCGGAGATCCTGGTTTCCCAGGTCAGGGCCGTGACGGACTTCCTGGCGCTGACCGCCAGCGGCGGCGGCTGGCGGATCATGGTGATCGACCCCATAGATGACCTGAATATTAACGCTTCCAATGCTTTATTGAAGATTCTTGAGGAACCGCCTAAAGCGACTCTATTGCTTTTGATCAGTCATCAGCCGGGCTTGTTGCTGCCCACGATCCGCTCGCGCTGCCGGGTGCTGCCGCTGCCGGCGCTGAAGGAGGCCGCGGTCGATCAGGTGCTCGCCCAGAAACTGCCGGATCTGACGTCCGAGCAAAGGCGCGGCTTGGTGTCGCTGGCGGAAGGCAGCGTCGGCCGGGCGATAAGCCTCGCGGAAGAGGGCGGAGACGGGCTGCATCAGGCTCTTCTTGGCGTATTCAAGCGCGACGGTTCGATCTCATGGGATCGGGCGGCGACGCTCGGCGATCGCCTGATGCGCGGCGACGGCCCCATGTTCCTGCTGTTGGGCGAAATGCTGAGCCGCTGGCTGGAGCGGATCATCAGGGTAGGGCATGGCCAACCCCTGCGCGGCGGGGTCAGCGACGCGGAAATCACCCTCGCCCGCGCCGTCGCCGAACGCGCCGGCCTTGAACGGGTTATGGACGTGTGGGACAAGACGAACCATCTCATACAACGCACGGACAGCTTGAACCTGCACCGCAAGCAGGCCCTGCTGACTTTGCTCGGCGGGTTGGAGCAGCGCCAACCCAGCGCGAAGCGGGACGGATCATGACCAGCGGACTATCAGCGGACCAATCGTCGTATTTCCTCACGACGCCCATCTATTACGTCAACGACGTGCCGCATATCGGCCACGCCTACACCACGCT
Source organism: Elsteraceae bacterium (assembly GCA_049240905.1). GTDB lineage: Bacteria > Pseudomonadota > Alphaproteobacteria > Elsterales > Elsteraceae > JBMLRS01. The sequence goes on along the minus strand of JBMLRS010000355.1, from coordinate 1,373 downwards.
CGCGGTCGATCTGCTGGCGCGCTTCCTGCGCCTGGACGGCAAGGACGTGCGCTTCCTGACCGGCACCGACGAGCATGGGCAGAAGGTGGAGAAGGCGGCGGCGGCCGCGGGGATCGATCCCCAGGCCTTCACGGACAAAGTGTCGGCGAATTTCCGCGCGCTCGCCCAGTCGATGAACATCAGCATCGACGACTTCATCCGCACGACCGAGCCGCGCCATGTCGCTTCGGTCCAGGCGCTGTGGGATCGGCTGCGTGAGCGCGGCCAGATCTATCTCGGCGATTACGCCGGCTGGTACTGCGTGCGGGATGAGGCGTTCTACGCCGAGAGCGAAACGACGGTCGGCAAGGATGGCGTGCGGGTCGGGCCGACCGGGGCCGAGGTCTCCTGGGTGACCGAGCCCAGCTATTTCTTCAAACTGTCGGAATGGGGCGACAAGCTTTTAGCCTTCTACGAGGCGAACCCGGATTTCATCGCGCCGAACAGCCGCCGCAATGAAGTGATCAGCTTCGTGAAGGGCGGGCTGATCGATCTCTCGGTCTCGCGCACCAGCTTCAATTGGGGTATCCGCGCGCCGGATGATCCCGCGCATGTGATTTATGTCTGGTTCGACGCGTTGATGAACTACGCGACCTCCGCCGGCTTCCCTGATGTGGATAGCCCGGAGTGGAGCCATTGGTGGCCAGCCAGCCTGCATATGGTCGGCAAGGACATCCTGCGCTTTCACGCGGTGTTCTGGCCCGCCTTCCTGATGGCCGCCGATCTGCCGCCGCCCAAGCGCGTGTTCGCCCATGGCTGGTGGACCAACGAAGGCCAGAAGATCTCCAAGTCCCTGGGCAACGTGATCGATCCTTTGGCGCTGATCGAGCAGTACGGTCTGGATCCCGTGCGCTATTTCCTGATGCGCGAAGTGCCGTTCGGCGCGGACGGCGATTTCAGCCACGCCATGCTGGTCAAGCGCATGAACACGGATCTGGCCAATGACCTGGGCAATCTGGCGCAGCGCTCGCTGTCAATGGTCGCCAAGAATTGCGGCGGCGTCGTGCCCAATCCTGGCCCGTTCACCGACGCCGACAAGGCCTTGCTGGGCGCGGCCGACGAATTGCTAGGGCGGGTGCGCGCGCAATTCCTGGAACAGGCGTTCCACCGCGGGCTGGAGGCGATCTGGGAGGTCGTGTCGATGGCGAACCGCTATGTCGATGAGCAGGCCCCCTGGGCGCTGAAGAAGACCGATCCCGCGCGGATGGAGACCGTCCTCTATGTGCTGGCGGAGACCGTGCGTCATCTTGGGATCCTGGTGCAGCCGGTGATGCCGGAATCAGCGGCCAAGCTGCTGGATCAGCTATCAGTTCCTGATGACCAGCGCAGCTTCG
>JBMLRS010000354.1:0-4126 GCA_049240905.1 Elsteraceae bacterium | reverse complement strand
CCTTCGCGGACGCGCTGGCGGCGGCGCTGCTGGAGCGCGCGGGCTCGGATCCCCTGGCCCTGGCCGAAACCTTGGTGCTGCTGCCCACCAGACGCGCCTGCCGCACGCTGCGCGAGGCCTTTCTCCGGCGCTCCCATGGCGCGCCGGTGCTGCTGCCGCGCCTGCGCCCGCTGGGCGATCTCGACGCCGACGAGCTTCTGTTCGCCGACCCGACCGCGGCGGAGGCGATCGGAGATCTCGACCTGCCGCCGACCATCGCGCCGCTCCGCCGCCGCCTGCTGTTGGCCCGCCTGATCCGCGCCAGCCGCGCCGCCGGCAGCCTGCCCGCCGATCAAGCCCTGGCGCTGGCCGACGCGCTCGCGAGCCTCTTGGACCAGGTCCATACCGAGCGGCTGGATTTCGCCAAGCTCGCGGATCTGGCCCCTGAGGCTTTCGCCGCCCATTGGCAGATCACGCTGGAATTCCTCACCGTGGTCACCGACGTCTGGCCGAAGGTTCTGGCGGATGAGGGCGTGGTCGATCCGGCGGAAGGCAGAAACGCCCTGCTGGCCGCGCAGACCGCCGCTTGGCGCGCGGCCCCGCCCGGCTTTCCGGTGATCGCCGCCGGCTCCACCGGCAGCATCCCTGCGACCGCCGATCTTCTGGCCTGCATCCGCGACCTGCCGCAGGGCGCCTTGGTCCTGCCCGGCCTTGATCGAAGCTTGCCCGACGACGCGCGGGTTAAACTGGAGCCGACCCATCCGCAATACGGCATGGTCCGCCTGCTCGACAGTCTGGGCCTGACGCCGCGCGAGGTCGGCGACTGGCCCTTGGCACCGGATCTCGCCCCGCCCTCGCCGGACCGCGCGCGCCTGGCCAGCCTCGCCTTCGCCCCGGCGGAGGACACGATTCATTGGCGCGAGTCCGATCTCGACGTGACCGCCGCGCTCAAGGGCGTGCGCCGGTTGGACGCCGTCTCGCCCCAGGCGGAGGCCGCCGCGATCGCCCTGGCTCTGCGTGAAGTGCTGGAGACGCCGGGGCGCACCGCCGCCCTGGTCACGCCCGACCGCGACCTCGGCCGCCGCGTCGCGGCCGAGCTTGGCCGCTGGGGCGTCGAGATCGATGATTCCGGCGGCTTGCCGCTGGACCGCACCGCCGTCGGCGGCTTCCTGCGGCTGATCCTGGCCGCCGCCGGCTCCCCCACCTCGTCCGATCTGCTGGCGCTGCTGAAGCATCCGCTCTGCGCCATGGGCCAGGATCCGGCGGACCTGCGCCGCCGGGTGCGCCGGCTTGAGGTCCGCCTGTTGCGCGGCCATCCCGCCCAGCCTCTCCCAGCCCTGATCCAGCGGGCGGAAACCTGGCATGCGAAGAAGCCCGGCCCCGGCCGCGTCGCCGTGCTGGCCCTGCTGAACCAGCTCCGCGACCTATTGGCCCCGCTCTCAGGTCTGCTCGCCGGCCGTGATGTTTCGCTCGGCGCGTTGGTGGAGGCGCAGGGCGTCTGCGCCGAATCCCTGGCCGCGACCGATCGGGAGGACGGCTGGAGCCGGCTCTGGCTCGGCGAGGCCGGCGAGGCCGCCGCCGGCTTCCTGGCCGAGTTAACCTCGGACAGCGGCAGCTTCGGCGCGATCCATGGCGCCGACTATCCCGCCCTGGTCGATCGTCTGTTGGCGAGCGTCGCCGTCCGCCCGCGCTTCGGCCGCCATCCCAGGCTTTCCATCCTGGGACCGCTGGAGGCGCGGCTCCAGCGCGCGGATCTTTTGATCCTCGGCGGTTTGAATGAGGGAACCTGGCCCGCCGCCCCCGCGCCCGATCCCTGGATGAGCCGCCCGATGCGCGCGCAATTCGGCCTGCCCCCGCACGAGCGCCGCATCGGCCTCGCCGCGCATGATTTCGCCCAGGCCTTCATGGCCCCTGAGATTTTATTGACTCGTGCTCAACGCGTCGCCGGCACGCCGACCGTGCCCGCGCGCTGGCTGCAGCGGATCGACGCCGTGCTGGCCGCTCAACCTGCCGGCCCGCACCCGATCGAGCCCGCCCAGGATATCGCCGTCTGGGTCGACGCGATCGACCGACCGACGGAGATGGAGCAGCCAAGCCGGCCCAAGCCTCGGCCGCCGGTCGCGTTGCGCCCGCGAAGATTGTCGGTGACGGAGATCCGAACCCTGCGCCGCACGCCCTACGCGGTCTACGCCAAGCATGTGCTGAAGTTGCGTGAGTTGGATCCGTTGGATCCGGAGCCGGAGGCCGCCGATTTCGGCAAGATCGTCCACGCCTCGGTGGAGCGGTTGACGCGGGAATGGGCGCAGTCGCCGCCGCTTGATCCGTTCGCGCGGCTGCTTCAGATCGGCGAGGAGGAGTTCGGCCAGCTTCTGGACCAGCCCGGCGTCGCGAGCTTCTGGAAACTGCGTTTCAAGCGCCTCGCCCACCGCTTCGCGCTGGACGAATCGACGCGGCGCCCGGAGATCCTGGATAGCTGGGTCGAGATCGACGGGAGCTTGGGATTCGACGCGCCCGGCGGCGCCTTCAAGCTGACCGGCAAGGCCGACCGCATCGATCTTCTGACCGACGGCGGCCTCGCCATCATCGACTACAAGACCGGCAAGCCCCCTTCCAAGACGGAGGTCGCCAAAGGATTCGAGCCGCAATTGCCGCTGGAGGCCGCGATCGCCGAAGCCGGCGGGTTCCCCGGCGTGCCGGCCGTCTCCGCCAGCGCGCTGATCTATTGGCGCCTGTCCGGCGGATCGGAGGCCGATCGCCCGGCCGACGCGACCAAACCCGCCGATCTGCCCGGCCTCGCCGCCGGGACGCTGGCCGGGCTAAAGCGCCTGATCGCCGCGTTCGATCATGCCGATACGCCCTATTCCGCCACCCCGCCCGGTCCCTGGTCGCGCTTCGATCCCTACGCCCATCTGGCGCGCGCGGCGGAATGGTCGAGCGGAGAAGACTCATGATCACCGCGCTCGAAGCCGCCTCGAAGCGGCAGCATGAAGCGGTTTCGCCCGAGGTCTCGGCCTGGGTGTCGGCCTCGGCTGGGTCCGGCAAGACCAAGGTTCTGATCGACCGACTTCTAGCCCTGCTGCTGCAGCCGGGGATGCGCCCCTCGCGCCTGCTCTGCCTCACCTTCACCAAGGCGGCGGCGGCGGAGATGGCGAACCGCCTGACCCAGCATCTGGCGGATTGGGCGACCATGCCGGAGGTCGATCTGATCAAGCGGATCGACGCCCTGACCGGCGCGGAGCCGGACCAAGCCGCCTTGCGCCGCGCCCGCGCGCTGTTCGCCGCAACCTTGGACGCCCCCGGCGGTCTGGCGATCATGACCATCCACGCTTTCTGCCAATCCGTGATCCAGCGATTTCCGCTGGAGGCCGGCGTCGCGCCCAATTTCGCGATCCTGGAGGATGCGGAGACCGCGGCCATGCTGCTGGAGGCGCGCAACGCCGTCCTGACGGAGGCGCAATCCGGCGCCACGCCGGAGTCGGAGCTGCTGCAACGCGCCTTCCTTCGCCTCTCCACCCACGCCGGAGAGGCGCGTTTCGGCGACATCATGCGCGCCATCAGCGGCCAGCGCAGCCGTTTGAAGCGGTTGTTGGGCCCGAACGATTCCCTCGCCCCCGCGATCGAAGCGCTGGCCCGCTGCCTCGGCGTCCCAATCGACCTCACCGAAGCCGCCGTCGTCGACGCCGCGATCGACGCCGCGCGCGCGCGGCAAGCGGAGTTCCTCGACGCGGCGGAGGCTCTGTCACGCGGCACGAAGAGCGATCAGGAAGCCGCCGCCGATCTGCGCGGATTCTTCGCAGGCCAGATCGAGTTCGATGATTTCCAGGCGATCTTCCTCACCGGCGATCACGAGATCCGCAAGAAGCTGGTCAACAACAAGGTCGCAGCGGCGCGCCCGGACGTGGCCGACTTCATGGACCGCGCCGCCCTTACTCAATTGGGGGTGCTGGAGCGCCGCAAATCGGCCCGGCTTTTCGAACTCTCGGCGTCCGCTCTCACCCTCGGCGCGGCGATCCTCAAGCGCTATGAAGCCGCCAAGCAGGCCCGCCTGCGCCTTGATTATGACGACCTGATTCTGAAGACCCTGGATCTGCTGGGCCGCGACGGCGGGGTCAGTTGGGCCATGTTCAAGCTGGACGAAGGCGTCGAC
>JBMLRS010000353.1:0-7858 GCA_049240905.1 Elsteraceae bacterium | reverse complement strand
GGCGGCGGCGGCAACGGGCCGACCCGGCCGCTGACATGCTCGACATATTTCACCTGCTTCATCGCCTGCTCGTCGAGCTTGGAGGCGATCGCCGCGCGCGAGACGGTGGAGGGCGGCACCCCGCGCTCGACGCCGCCCAGCTCCGCCGCGGCGGGATCGGTCAACAGGAAGTCGATGAATTTCGCCGACGCCTCGGGATTCTTGCCGCGCGCGGGGATCGACATCAGCATCGCCGGCTTGAGGTACTGGCCGGGCTTGGAGCCCGCCGGGCCCTGCGGGAACATCGCGAGCTCAACCCTGTCCTGCATCGCCGCCTGATATGCGACGATCTGGTTGGAGTTGAGCGAGACCATGACCGCCTTGCCGGTCACCATCATGCTGGTCTCCGGCGTGTATTTGCTGGACGCCTGCACGTCCGGCGCGGTGGTCGCCTTCTTCTGCTGAAGCTGGAACCAGAATTCCAGCCACTCCGCCACGTCGTCGCGGGTGAAGGCCATCTGGCCGTCCTCGGTGTAGAGCGCGCGGCCGCGCTGACGCACCCAGACCTCCAGCACCTGCTCGTTCCAGCCGCAGTTCTCCACCCCGGCGATCTTGCCGCCGGACATGGTCGTCACCTGCGCCGACCATTCGGCGAGATCGGCCCAGGTCTGATCCGGCTTCGGCTTGGGCGCGCCGAGACGCTCCAAGGCGGTGACGTTGTAATGCATCGCCGTGGAGTTCCAGCCGCAGGGGATGGCGTAAAGCTTGCCGCCGATCGTGCCGCAGGAGAAATCAGGCGGGTTGAAGCCCGCCAGCTTCAAGGGGCCTGCGCGCAGCCCGTCGAGCGCCAGCAGCGCGCCACGCTTGGCGTATTCGGCGAGATAGCGGTAATCCATTTGCAGGATGTCCGGCGCGTTGCCGCCGGCGGTTTGGGTCGCCACACGCGGCCAGTAATCGCCCCAGCCGACGCTCTCGCCGTCGATCTGCAGCCCAGGATTCGCCTTCACATAGGCCTGGATGATCTCATTGGTGCGCCGCGCCCGATCCGGCCCGCCCCACCACATCATCCGCAGCCGCGCCGCCTGCGCCGAAGCAGGCAAGGAGGCCGCCGCGCCGAGCGCCGCCAAGCCGCCAGCGAACGCGCGTCGAGTCATCTTGATCGAAGCCATGCCGTCTCTCCCTAAGCGCCCCGCCTTGCATCGCGGCGGGCTCGTTTGATTTGTGAGCAGCATGGCGGCAGACCCGCTCCGCGCGCAAGGGCTGCGCGCAGGCCAGGCGGCGAGGCCTTGATCATGCGTCCCAATCGGAAGAGTCTAATCGCTGAAATTGCGTGGACGTCAGCTTCCTCACGCTTCTCGACGGCGATGAAAGAACGAAATCCAGCCCCTTTGTTCGCCGCTCCGGGCGGAGCGAAGAGCCATCTGACGTTGGCTCTCTTTTGTCTTCCTCCCGTTCAAGACTGTCTCTGAAAACAGGCGAGGGAGCTGCCATGAGTAGAGATCCTGCTTGTGCGCAATCGGCCTCGGATCGCATTCTCGTCTTTATTGCCAACAGGACCCGCCGTGCCCGAGATTCCACAGACCGCCAAGCCTAAACGGCATGGCTCTCGCGCCGCTTGGGTTTGGTCCGTCCTTGCGATGAGTCTGGCGGCGGCGCTGGCCTGGTCTTTCGGCGGGACGCTGCTGTTCGGCCCGATCGTGAAGACGACGCCGGTGATCCAGGCGGATTTCGTCCAGACGCTGGTCGCCAGCGGGCATGTCGAGACGCCCAACCGAGTCGTCGTCTCCAGCCAGATCACGGGCGCGGTGGCGCGCATCCCCGTGCGGGAGGGCGAGATCGTGAAGGCCGGCGACCTTCTGATCCTGCTCGATGATCGCGAGGCGCGCGCCACGGCGGAGCAGGCGGAGGGCCAGGTCGCCCAGGCCGAGGCGCGGCTGAGGCAGATCCGTGATCTGACCCGCCCGGCGGCGGAGCAATCCCTGGCGGAGCTGCGCGCGGCGCTGGCTAACGCGCAGCAAACCTTCAACCGCGTCTCCAGGCTGAGCGCGGAAGGCTTCAGCAGCAAGCAGGCGCTGGACGACGCGACCAAGACGCTGTCGATGGCGCGCGCCCAGGCGCGCGGCGCCGAACTGCTGGTCGCCGCAAATCAATCCGGCGGCAGCGACTATATTCTCGCGGAGACCCAACTGGCGCAGGCGCGCAGCACCGCCGCCGCCGCCAAGACGCGCCTCAGCTACACGGAGATCCGCGCCCCGCGCGACGGGCTGCTGATCGCCCGCAGCGTGGAGACCGGCTTTGTGGTCCAGCCGGGAGTCGAGCTGATGCGGCTCTCACCTGCCGGCGACGCGCAGATCGTCGTCCAGATCGATGAGAAGAATCTTGGCCTGGTCGCGCTCGGCCAGCCGGCCCTGGCCTCGGCGGACGCCTACGCGAAGGAGAGCTTCCCGGTCTCGGTCGCTTACATCAATCCCGCCGTGGACCTTCTGCGCGCCTCCGTCGAAGTGAAATTGGCCGTTCCAACGCCCCCGCCCTATCTGCGGCAGGACATGACCGTCTCCATCGACATCGAAGTGGCGCGCAGACCAAAGGCCCTGATCGCGCCCAGCGCCGATGTTCGCGGCCTGAACAGCGCGTCGCCCTGGCTGCTGATCCTGCGCGACGGCCGCGCGGTTCGACGACCGGCGACGATCGGCTTGGTCAGCGCCGGCAAGGCTGAGATCCTGAGCGGCGTCGTGGCGGGCGATCTGGTGATTCCCGCCTCGGCGACCAGCGTCGGCGAGGGAAAGCGGGTCAGGAGCCAGCCATGAATCGGCTGCTGCCGTTCGAGTGGATCGCCGCGCTGCGGTTCCTGAAAGAAGGGCGGACGCAGACCCTGTTCATCATCACCGGCGTCGCCATCGGGGTCGGGGTCATCGTGTTCATGTCCGCCCTGCTCTCCTCGCTGCAGGCCAATTTCATCAAGCGCGTGCTGACCTCGCAGCCGCATATCCAGATCATCCCGCCGGACGAGGCGGCCCGTCCGCTGCGCGCGGGGAGCCCGGACGTTCTCTATCTGCCGACCATCCAGCGACCGACCCAAAGGCTGCGCTCGATCGACCAATGGCAACGCATCCGTCAGCAATTACTGGCGCGCGAGGATGTGGCGGAGGTCTCGCCGACGGTCTCCGCCTCCGCGCTCGCGGTGCGCGGCGACGCCAGCCGCTCGATCACCCTGACCGGCATCGATCCGGAGGTGTATTTCAACATCGTCAAACTGCCGGAATACATCATCCAAGGTCAGCCCAAGGTCAGCAGCGAAGAGATCATCATCGGCAAGGATCTGGCGAAGGATCTGGGCGTCTCCCTCGGGGACAAGGTGAATGTGACCGCCGCCAGCAGGGCGAGCCGGAGCCTGACGATCTCCGCGATCTTCGACCTTGGCAACAAAAGCGCGAACGAGCGGTCCACCTTCGTGGCGCTGCGGACGGCGCAGGCGCTGTCGAACCTGGTGGGCGGGGTGACCTCGATCGACGTCACCGTGCATGACGTCTACGCCGCCGACGTGATCGCGGAAGCGATCGAGGCGGAAATCGGCATGCGGGCGGACAGCTGGATCAAGACCAACGCCCAGTTCTTCACGGCGGTGAACGCGCAGAAGACCTCCAACACCGCGATCCGCGGCTTCGTCGGGCTCTCGGTCGCCTTCGGCATCGCCAGCGTCTTGGTGGTCTCGGTGATCCAACGCTCCAAGGACATCGGCATTCTGCGCGCGATGGGCGCCTCCCAGGGGCAGATCCTCCGCGTGTTCCTTCTGCAGGGCGGGTTATTGGGCTTCTTCGGCGCGATCGTCGGCTCCGCGCTCGGCGGACAAGGCTTCATCCTGCTGCATGATCAGATGCGACAGCCCGATGGAACCGAACTATTCCCTCTGGTGCTGGAATCCTCCTTGTTCGTCGTCGCGATCGTGGTGGCGACCACCACCGGCGTGGCGGCGGCGACCGTGCCCGCCCTGCGCGCGGCGCGGCTCGACCCCGTGGCGGCGATCCGTGGCTGACGCCGCTCCCGTCCTGAGGCTGGAGGGCGTGACCAAGCGCTACGGCGTCGGCACGCCGGCGGAGGTCGAAGTGCTGCACGGGATCGACCTGACGCTGAACCGCGGCGAGTTCGTGGCGCTGATTGGCCCGTCAGGATCCGGCAAAAGCACGTTGCTGAACATCATCGGCCTGCTGGATCGCCCCAGCGCCGGCCGGCAGTTCATAGAAGGGGTGGATATCGGGCCGCTGAACGATCGCGAACTGACCAGCCTACGCGGACGCAGCATCGGCTTCGTCTTTCAGTTCCACTATCTGATCACCGCCTTCACCGCGTTGGAGAACGTGATGATGCCGATGCTGGTCGATAACGCCTTCCCGAACGCCAAAATGCGCGAACGGGCCCACGCCCTGCTGGCGGAGATGGGATTGTCGGAGTTCGAGAACAATCTCGCGAAGAATCTTTCCGGCGGCCAGCAACAGCGCGTCGCCATCGCCCGCGCGTTGGCGATGAATCCCGCGATCATCCTGGCGGACGAGCCAACCGGCAATCTCGACAGCAAGTCGACCGACGTCGTGTTCGGGATGCTGCGCAAGGCGAACCTCGAGCAGGGGACCACCTTTCTGATCGTCACCCACAATGACGCGCTGGCCCGCCGCTGCGACCGGATCATCGAAGTGGTGGACGGGCGAATCACCCAGGAATCGAACGCGGCTTAAGGCGCGCGATTGGGAAGCCGCCCTCTTCGCCGCCGCGCGGAGCGACGCAGCGCAGATCCCGTCCAGAATCCGGACTATTCGACTTTCACAACAGCGCCGCCCTTGCGAGAAGTGACGATCAAACAAGATCGCCTGAATACTTAATTTTTGACTGAATAATGGTCTATTTTCACTACAGACGACGGCAAGTAATTCCCTCAGGGCAACCCCTTTGGATTCTGTGACTCTCGTCACTATTCCCACATGACAAACAATTATTATATTAAATAAAATTGTTATGATCTTTTTTCTTTACGTCAATATAACAGCAGATTACTGTGTATTTCACCGTTGTGGATTTATTGCGTGCAAAAATGCCAAACCACCTGTTTTCCGGAGCCAACACGGCTCGCATCCGGCTGCATAACAACCTGCTAACCTCAACCGCTGCGATTGCGATGGTCGCCTTCGTGGCGCCCGTCGGCGCGCAAACGCCGACCGGACCAACCGTCGCGAGCGGGTCGGTGGGGATCACCCAGAACGGCCTCGACACGGTGGTGAAGCAGGATTCGACCCGCGCGATCGTCGACTGGCGCAGCTTCTCCGTTGGTCCGAACGGAAGCGTTCGGTTTGACCAACCGTCTGGCTCCTCGGTCATCCTGAACCGGGTCACGGGATCCGAAGTCAGCCGGATCGATGGTCGAATTTCAGCGAACGGCCAGGTTTGGCTGGCGAACCCGAACGGCGCGGTGATCGGGCCTTCGGGCCAGGTGAACGTCGGCGGCCTGCTGATGACCACCGGCCGGGTTGATGAGTCGGTGTTTCTTCGCTCGGGCGGCGCCGCGATCGACCAGATCGCGCGCGACGCCAAAATACTGAACCAAGGCGCGGTCATGATCGCCGAGGGCGGATACGCCGCGCTCGCCGCCGCCGCAATCAAGAACGAGGGCGCCGTCGTCGCGCGCAAAGGCGACGTCGCGTTCGGCGCCGGCCGCGCCATGACGTTGGACTTCGCGGGCGACAAGCTGATCACCTTCCAGGTGACCAAGCCTCTGGATCAGGCTCCGGCTGGATCGGATTCAATGATCAGCGGGGCCGGGAGCGTCAACGCAGCCGGCGGATCGGTGGTGATGAGCGCGCGCGCCGCCAAGGGCGTGATGGACACCGTGATCAATCTGAAGGGCCATGTGGTCGCCAATTCCGTGAAGGTCGATGGCGGAACGGTCACTTTCGGCGACGGCGGCGTGGTCCAGGTCGCCGGCAAGATCGACGCCAGCGCGACTGCGGGCGTCGGCGGCAGGGTCGAAGTGCTTGGCCCCAAGGTCGGCCTGATGGAGGGCGCGACGATCGACGCCTCCGGCGCGGCCGGCGGCGGAACCGTTCTCATCGGCGGCGATTGGCAGGGCAAGGGCGCGGTCCAGAACGCGGAGGTCGCCTATGTCGCGCCCGGCGTCTCGATCAACGTCGACGCCACGCACGCCGGATCCGGCGGGAAGGTTGTTGTCTGGGCGGATGACACCACCCGCTTCGACGGCATGATCAGCGCCCGCGGCGGGATCGTCGGCGGCGACGGCGGGCAGGTGGAGACATCCGGCAAAAGCTCCCTGCTCGTTGGCGAGAACACGACGGTGACGACCGAAGCGCGCGCCAAAGGATGGAAAACCGGCGAATGGCTGCTCGATCCGACCGACATTGAAATCACCGACTTCTCAACCAATAAGATGACGAAGACAGGTGGCCTGTTTCAGCCGTCGATGGCTGGCGTTTCAATGCTGGCCGGGAGCACAATCGCCAGTCAGTTGAAGACGACGAGCGTCACGGTCCAGACAAGCAACCCTGGCAAGGGTCTGGTCGGCGGCAACATCAACGTCACCGGCAACATCACGACGACAAAAGCAAATCCGTCGACGTTGACCCTGATCGCCGATGACAACATCACGATCAGCGGCACGATCCGGCTGAAGTTTCCCGATCAGCATCTCGTTCTGATCGCAGGCGCGCAGGCGACGACGCAAGCCGCCGTCAACGGCTACGTGAAGCTGGACTCGAACATCTTCACCGAAGGCGGCTCCGTCACGATGGGCGGTGGAGTTAACGGAAAGTTCGCCCTGCAGTCCCCCATCGGCGGCGCGTTGTTGGGCAATGGCGGAATCATCACGACGACCGGAACCGTGACCATTCGCGGTCAAGGCGATCCGAATGTCGCAGGCGCGTCGTCCATCGGCGTGGAGGTCGGTTACATCCAAGGCGGGATCATCGACATCGAAGGAACCGGCGGCAAGGCGACGAGCGGCTCCGCGGCGGGCGTCGTCGCCAATCGGCTGCTCTCGCGCTTCTCGGGCGGCAGCATCACCGTGAAGGGCACAGGCGGAACCGGCTCCGGCACGAACAGCGAAGGGGTTCGCATCACGCAGTCGGCCGACGCCTACCTAGGCCCTATAACCATCACCGGAACCGGCGGCGCGATCGGCGAGAACCAGGGCGTCATTCTTGAGGGCGCGACGATCTCATCGGGAGCCACGGCCACCATCAAGGGAACCGCAGGCAGCCCGAACGGAGCCGAAGGCGTCAAGGTCATGAAGAACGCGACGTCCGGAGAGGATTCCAAACTCTATATCGGACGATGGGATGAGGTGACTGAATCCACCTACACGCCGACGGGCGGATCCTTGATCATCGAAGGCGTCGGCGGCAGCCGGAGCGGCGTGTCCAGCGTCTCCATGGCCAACACCTTGATCGAGGCCCAGGACGGCGCTTTGACGATCAAGGGGACCGACCTTTCCGGCGGCGGCGCCAACACCACGGGCGTGACGATCGGCGCGGACAGCGTCATCACCACGAGCACGGGCTCGATCAACATCAGCGGCGTTGGATCATCGACAGGGGCCGGCAACGCCGGGGTGAAGATTTCCGGCGGCGCGATCAAGGCGACGGGCGACGGCGGTTCGATCAAGATCAACACGCCCGGCGGGACCAACGGCGGCGGCGACATCCTGATGGATAGCAACGCGTCGATCAGCTACGCCGGCGGCGTGGCGACCGACCTTAAGCTCGAGGCCTCGCGCAACGTGGTCGTCGGCGCGACCGCGTCGATCAATCTCTCCGGCGGCGACCATAACCTGATCCTCAATTCAGGGGCCGAGGCGACCAGCCAATCCAAGGTCAAAGGC
>JBMLRS010000352.1:0-11925 GCA_049240905.1 Elsteraceae bacterium | reverse complement strand
CGATCCGCTGGTCATACCCATACGTCGCGCGACGGGAGTTGGTGATCTGCGCGATCTTGCCGGAGGCCGTCTTCAGCAGCACCGCGGCGGTGTCCACGTCGCCGGCCGCGCCGATCGCCGGGTCGACCAGGGCTGAGCCGACGGCGTGGACCTCGACGGGATCCTCGCCCAACAGGAAGCGGACCATGTCGAGATCATGCACCATCATGTCCCGGAACAGGCCGCCCGATCGCTTCACATAATCGACGGGCGGCGGGTTCGGGTCGCGCGAGATGACCGACAGAAGCTCGATCTTCCCGGCCACGCCATCGTCCAGCCGACGCTTGAGGGCGGCGAAATTCGGATCGAAGCGCCGGTTGAAGCCGATCATCAGCGGGATCCTGGCCTTGTCGACGGCGGCGAGGCAGGCGCGGATCCGGTCCGTGGAGAGATCCACCGGCTTCTCGCAGAAAACCGCCTTGCCCCTGGCTGCCGCCCGCTCGATCAACTCGGCGTGGGTGTCGGTCGGGGTGCAGATCATCACGGCGTCGATGTCAGGGGCGTCGATGATCTGGTTGAGATCGAGGGCTTTCGCGCCGGTCTCCGCGGCCAGACGGTTGCTCGCCCCCGCGTCCGCGTCCGCCACTGCGGCGAGGGTGGCGCCCTCGAACCGGGCGACGTTCGACCCGTGAATGCGCCCGATCCGACCCGCTCCCAGCAAGCCAACCCGCAGATCCTTCATCTTTACACCCTTGAGACATTTCGGCGCCGGATCGACGCTCCGCCGGCGGGCAGCGTTGCATGGCGCCCCGCGCTTGACTAGCTTCAAACCGGAATCGCCAGAAAAAGCGCTGCGAGAAGCCCTCAGACGCCTGGAAGCTCGGGATAAGGACCAAGAAAATGCCCTCCACCATCCGTCTCACCATGGCGCAGGCGTTGATTCGTGCGATGGCCGCTCAGAAAACCGTTTACAGAGGTGAAACCCTACCGCTTTTCGCAGGCATGTGGGCGATCTTCGGGCATGGCAACGTCGCGGCGATCGGCGAAGCGCTCTACGCGGAGCGCGAAAGGCTGCCGACCTACCGCGCGCATCATGAACAGGCGATGGCGCACGCCGCGATCGCCTTCGCCAAGGCTTCGCGCCGCCGCCGGATGATGGCGGCGACCAGCTCGATCGGGCCGGGCGCCACGAACATGGTCACCGCGGCGGCGCTGGCGCATGTGAATCGCTTGCCGGTTCTGTTGCTGCCTGGCGACGTCTTCGCCGGCCGCGCGCCCGACCCCGTGCTTCAGCAGATCGAGGACTTCGCCGACGGCACGGTCTCTGCGAACGACTGCTTCCGACCGGTCTCGCGCTATTTCGATCGGATCACCCGGCCGGAGCAGATCGTCCCCGCCTTCGAGCGCGCGCTGCATGTGCTGACCGATCCGGCCCTCTGCGGCCCGGTCACGCTCGCGCTTTGCCAGGACGCGCAGGCCGAGGCGTTCGATTGCCCAACCTCCTTCCTGGCCGAGCGGCTGTGGATTCCGCGCCGGCCGGAGCCGGATCGCGGCGAACTGGCGCGCGCGGCTGAGGCTTTGAAGTCCGCCCGCAAGCCCTTGGTGATCTGCGGCGGCGGCGCGCTCTACAGCGAGGCGGAGGCGGAACTCCAAGCCTTCTGCGAAGCCCATGGCCTGCCGATCGTCGAAACCCAGGCCGGCAAGGGCGCGATCGCCGACGATCATCCGCTGATGCTCGGCGCCCTCGGCGTGACCGGGACGGCGGCGGCGAACCAAATGGCGGCGGAGGCGGATCTGATCCTGTCCGTCGGCTCGCGCCTGCAGGATTTCACGACAGGCTCGCACACGCTGTTCCGGCAGGCCGCGCTGATCGGCCTCAACGTCGTGTCCTGCGACGCGGTCAAGCAGGGCGCGGCCTCCCTGGTGGCGGACGCCCGATCCGGCCTGCTGGCGCTGGGCGCGGCGCTGGGCGGCCACAAGGCCCCGACCGTTTGGACCAATCTGGCGCAAGAGCGCAAAGCCGCCTGGCGCGGCGCGGCCGACGTCGCCCTCGCCGCTCCGACGGCGGCGAACAGCCTGCCCAGCGACGCCCAGGTGATCGGCGCCGTCCTGCGCGGCGGCGCGGCGTCGGACGTCGTGGTCTGCGCCGCCGGCGGCTTGCCGGGCGAGCTGCACAAGCTTTGGCGCGCGCGCGATCCTGGCGGCTATCACCTGGAGTACGGTTTCTCCTGCATGGGCTATGAGATCGCCGGCGGCATGGGCGTGAAGCTGGCCGATCCCGCGCGCGAGGTCATCGTCATGGTCGGCGACGGCTCGTACCTGATGATGAACTCCGAGATCGCGACCTCGATCATGCTGGGGCTTAAGCTGATCCTGGTGGTGCTGGACAATCGCGGCTACGGCTGCATCAACCGGCTGCAGCGCGCGACCGGCAGCCCCTCCTTCAACAATCTGCTGCGCGACGCCTGGCAGGTCGAGCCCCCGGCGGTGGATTTCGCCGCCCATGCGGCCGCCCTCGGCGCGGAGGCGAGGCAGGTCCGATCGATCCCGGATCTGGAGGCGGCGTTCGCCCAGGCCCGTGCGGCGACCCGCACGCAGGTCATCGTGATCGAGACCGATCCCCTGGCCTCCACCGGCGAGGGCGGGCACTGGTGGGACGTGGCGGTGCCGGAAGTGTCGCCGCTGCCCGACGTGAACGAGGCGCGCCGCAAATATGAGGCCGCCGTCAAAGCGCGGGCGTCCTGAACGATCTTGATTCGAGCTTGATGAAGATCGGCGCGCTTCAGACTAAGTGGAAAACGCGTCAGTCCGCCGGGACCAGAACCATGCCGCTGGGATCCAGCGCGAGGCCGACCGCGCCGCCGACCGCGACCGGCGCGGCCCGGCCGGGGATGGTCACGAACAGGTCGCCCCAAGGCGTGGCCACCGTGTATTCCCAGGCCTTGCCGACGAAGAAGGCCTTGCGCACTTCGCCGCGGATCGCGCGCGGATCCTGTGAGAAGGACGCCGCGTCCGGCAGGATCGCGAGCTTGACGGGGCCTGGTTTCAAGCCGCGCGCCGGCAGGTCGAACGCGGCGTCGCCGATGCGGAACCGCGCGACCCCGTCGGTCACCGCGTCGAGGCCGACGTCGACGATGTTCGCGTCGCCGATGAAATCCACGATGAACAGATTGTCGGGCGCCTGATACAGCGTCATCGGCGCGCCCTGCTGAGAGATCCGCCCAGCGTTCATCACCACGATCTCGTCCGACACCGCCAACGCCTCCTCCTGGTCATGGGTGACGTAGGCGACGGTGAGGCGCAGGCGCTGTTGCAATTCGCGGATATCCTCGCGCACGCGACGGCGCAGCTTGGCGTCCAGGTTTGACAAGGGCTCGTCGAACAGCAGCACGTCCGGCTCCAGCACCAGGGCGCGGGCGACCGCCACGCGCTGCTGCTGCCCGCCCGACAGCTCCGACGGCATCCGCGCGCTGAGGCCGGTGAGGCCGACCATGTCCAGCACCGCCTGCGCCTTGTCCTGCGCGTCCTTCTTCTTCAGCCCCTGAACCGAAGGGCCGTAGGCGACGTTCTCGATCACCGTCATGTGCGGGAACAGCGCGTAGGACTGAAACACCATGCTGACATTGCGGTCCGAGGCGGAGAGCTGCGTCACGTCCTCGCCGCCGATCATCACCTGGCCGCTGCTGGGAATCTCCAGCCCGGCGATCATTCTCAGCGTGGTGGTCTTGCCGCAGCCGGACGGGCCCAAAAGCGTGACCAGCTCCCCGTTCTTGATCGTGAAGGAGATGTCGTCGACCGCCATGACCGCGCCATAGCGCTTGGTGACGCGGTTGAAGATCACGGAGGAGGCGCGGCCTTGCGCGGAGGAGGAGATCGCCATCGTCTAAACGCCTTTTCTGCGGCCAAGCGCCCGGTCGCCTACGATCAGCTGCGTGCCGACGATCATCGCCAGCATGATGACGATCAGAACGCTGGAATAGGCGATGGCGATGCCGTACTCGCCTGCCTCCACCCGGCCGACGATATAGGTCGTCGCCATGTTGTACTTGGCGGAGACCAGGAAGATGATCGCGCTGACCGAGGTCATGGTGCGCACGAAGGAGTAGATCAGCGCCGAGATCAGCGCCGGCTTCAGCAGCGGCAGCATGATTCGCCGCAAGGTCACGAAAGAGCTGGCGCCCAGCGTCAGCGACGCCTCGTCCAGCGAGCGATCGACCTGCGACAGCGTGCTGACCGTCGCCCGGATGCCCACGGGAATGTTCCGAAACACGAAGCAGATCACGAGGATCAGCCCGGTGCCGGTCAGTTCGAAGGGCGGCAGGTTGAAGGCCAGGATGTAGCTGACGCCGATCACCGTGCCGGGGATCGCGAAGCTCAACATGGTCATGAACTCGAACGTGGACTTGCCCGCGAACGTCTGCCGCGACAGCAGATAGCCGATCAGCAGCCCAAGGATCGCGGTGAACGGGGTCGCCCACAGCGCGACCTCCAGGGTCGCGAACAGCGAATCCCAGGCGCTGCCGGAGAACTGGATCCCGAAATCGCTGGAGGTGATCTTGAACGCGGTTTCGAAATGCTTGAGCGTGAAGGAATAGTCGCGGCCCAGGCTGACCACGAAGCTGCCCATCAGGATCACGCCGTAGACCACGATCATCAGCAGGCTCCAGGGCAGCACGACCAGCGCGCAGACCCAGGCCACGCCCCTTGGCAGCCGAGAGGGCAGGCCGGAATCGCCCTTGCCCGAGATCGTCGTGTAGCTCTTGCGTCCGATCCAGGCGTTCTGCGCCCAGAAGGCGCCCAGAGTCATCACCAACAGAATGATCGCCAGGATGGCGGCGCGGCTTTCGTCCACGGCGGAGCCGACCACGGCGAAGAAAATCTTGGTCGACAGCACGTCCATGTTGCCGCCCAGCACCATCGGATTGCCGAAGTCTGCGAGGCTTTCGACGAACCCGACCAGGAAGGCGTTGGCGAGGCCGGGTCGGATCAGGGGAAAGGTGATGGTGCGGAAAGTGACCCAGCGATTGGCGCGCAAGGTCTGCGACGCCTCCTCCATCGCCGGGCTGACGCCCTGCACCACGCCCAGCAGGATCATGAAGGCGATCGGCGTGAAGGCCAGAAGCTGCGCCAACGCCACGCCATAAAAGCCGTAGATCCACCGCGAACGCGGGATGTCGAACCAGTCCGACATCAGCGCCGTGACCATGCCGGAGCGCCCGAACAGCAGGATCAGGGCGAGGCCGATGACGAAGGGCGGGGTGATGATCGGCAGAACCGAAAGCAGCCGAATGAACGGCTTGAACGGCAAGTTCGATCGGGCGGCTAACAGCGCGAAGGCCAGCCCCAGCGCCGTGCTGCCGAAGCCGACGGTCACGCCCAGGGCGAGCGTGTTCCAGACCACGCCGCAGCGCTGCGCTCCTGAGAGGCAGGCAAGGCCCCAGATGCTGTCGTCGCCGAGCTTCTTGAACGCCGCCGCGAACGCCCAGGTTCCATCCGATGTCAGCACGGACTGGATCAGCACGCGGCTGACCGGAAAGAAGACGAACAGCGCGATCAGGGCGACCGACAGGGTGACGCCGAAGACGATGAAGGCGTCGCCCCGGCAAAGGCCCAGCCAGGCCAGACCGTAGGAGACGAGCGCGAGACAGCCGAGGAAATAGCCGAAGCCGCCGAGCCCCAGCCCCTTCTGGGTCGGCTGGCCTTGCAGGAGGCCGCCGAGCCAGGCCCAGTCCCACCCCTTCAACCCGATCGCGAAGCCCTGGCAGAGCAGATAGGCGACGCCGAGCGAACCGCCGACGATCAGCAGCCGGCCGGCGCGTCGCCGCGGAATTCCCGGCGCCAAGGCGAGCGAGGCGAGGAGGATCGGCGGGATCAGTCCGAGGAGCCAGACGTTTCGCCCCTGCGCCGCCAGGGTCAGGGCCGAGACCCCGCCCGTGAAGGCGCTCAGCCCAGGTTCGTCGAGCCAGTACCAGGGCGCCAGCGCGATCGACGCCCAACTCGCCGCCAGCCAGGGCAGCCAGCCGCGCGCCGCCAGACCGCTCCGCTCTCGACCGCGCGACCGCGCCATTCTCCTTACTTCGGCGCGTTGCGCACTTCCGCGTCCCATCGCGCGAGCAGCCGCCTGCGTTCAGCCGAGGAGCCGTATTTCGCGAAGTCGAAGTCGATCAATTTGATGTCGGTCAGCTTCGGCGCTTGCGGCGGGATCGGCGTCGCCTTGTTGGACGGCACCTGATAGGAGCGCGCGGCGGTCGCCATCGATTGCGCCTTGGCGGTCAGCGCCCAGTCATACCACTTCTTGGCGCTCTCGAGATTCCTGGCGCCCTTGATGATCGACATCGAGCCGATCTCGTAGCCGGTCCCTTCGCAGGGGGCGACCGCCTTCATCGGCGCGCCCTCCACGATCATGGTCACATGGTCATGCAGGAAGGCGATGCCGACCATGGTTTCGCCCAGACTGGTCGCCTTGGCCGGCGCCGCGCCGGACTTGGTGTATTGATTGATGTTCTTGTGCAGAGCCTTCATGTACGCGAAGGCCTGCTCCTCGCCCATGATCTGCACCAGCGTCGCGAGCATGGTGTAGGCGGTGCCGGAGGAGTTCGGGTCCGCGACCTGGACTTCGTCGCGCATCTTGGGATTCAGCAGATCCGACCAGCATTTCGGCTCAGGCAGACCCTTCTGCGCCACGAGCTTGGTGTTGAACGCGAAGCCGAGCGCGCCGGAGTAGACGCCGATCGTGCGTTCTTTCGACTGCGTCCACTGCTTGACCGCCCAGTCCTGCAATTCGCCCAGCATGGGGGACCTATAGGCCTCGGTCAGGCCTTCTTCGGCCGCCTGCATATGCGGGTCGCCGGTTCCGCCCCACCAGACGTCGCCTTTCGGATTTGTCGCCTCCGCCTTGATCTGCGCGTAGGTTTCGCCGGAACTCTTTCGCGTCATGGAGACCTTGATGCCGGTCTCCCGCTCGAACTGCTCCGCCATCGGGCGGCACCATTCCTCCTGCACTGAACAATAGACCGTGAGGCTCTGCGCGGAGGCCGGGGCCCAAAACCCGGCCAGACCGCTGACCAACAGGCCAAAACCCAGGCGCCGCCAAGCGCCGGCGGAATTCTTCATGGCACGCCCTCCCAATTCGCGCGCTCGCGCCCCTTAGCGGGTTTTCGTCGAGCTTAGGAGTCCCGTAACCCCTCACCCGAACAAATGCTACAGTTTTATTACAGGAAAACTGGGCGTCAGGCCGGTTCAGGCGGTGGCGAAGCCGGCCTCCCGCGCCATGCGGCTGAGATTGTCAAACCCCATCTTGGCGTAGGTGAGCGGATGCGCCTTGGCCGGGTCCTGCTCCGCCTCCACGACCAGCCAGCCCTCGTAGCCGTTCGCCTTAAGCCGGCGCAGCACCGGCGGGAAATCCACGGCCCCGTCGCTCGGCACGGTGAACACCCCGTCAAGCACGGAATCGAGGAAGCTCATTCCGGCTTTCAGCGCGGCGTCCAACCTCGGCTTGCGCACATCCTTGCAATGGACATGGACGATCCGGGCCGCGTGACGGGTCGCGAGATCCAGGGGATCGCAGCCGGCGTAGGTCGCGTGCCCGGTGTCAAGCAGCAGCCCCACCTCCGGCCCGGTCAACGCCATCAGCCGGTCGATCTCCGGTCCGGTCTGGATCGCCGTGCTCATGTGATGATGGAACGCCAAGGTCACGCCGCGGGACTTCATGTGGCGCGCCACGGTCTGAATCCGTTCCGCGTAGACCGGCCATTCCGCGTCCGCGATCAGGCGGTGCTCGCTGGCGGGTCTGTTCCGGTCGCCCGCGCTGGCGTCGACGCCCTCCGCGAAGACCATCACCTTGCAGCCCATCGCGGCCATCAGCGTGAGATGTCCCTCGATCGCCGCGATCTCGGCCTCGGCGTCGCGCTCCAGCAAGCGCGCGCTGTACCAGCCGGAGATGAAGGCGAGGCCGTGGCGGTCAAGGATCGGCTTCAAGGCGTCGGCGGTCTTGGGAAACTTGCCGCCCATCTCCGTCCCGGCGTAGCCCGCCTGTTTGGTCTCCGCCAGACAGGTCTCCAGCGGGGTGTCGCCGCCCAGTTCCGGCAGGTCGTCATTCGACCAGGTGATCGGGTTGATGCCAATGCGAACGGTCATGAATCGGGTCCTAGATCAGTTGTTTCAGGCGCTTCGGCCGGTTGAGGGCGACGCGGTCCAGCAAGGCGACGCTTTTCTCCACACCCTCCAGGGCGGGCATCATCGGATCCTCATGCTCGATCGAAAGCACGTCGTCATATCCGGCGATCGCCAGCTCCGCGCAGAAGGCCGCCCACCACTCCTCGCCATGGCCGTAGCCGAGGGTGATGTAGTTCCAGGCGCGCTCGCGCCAGCGATCGCCTGGAATCGTTTCCAGGACGCCGTTGACGGGAGCGTGCAAGGGGTCGATCCGCGTGTCCTTGGCGTGGACGTGATAGATCGCCCCGCCCAGGGCGCGAATGGCGGCGAGCGGATCGGCGCCCATCCACATCAGATGGCTGGGATCAAAATTGGCGCCGACCGTCTCGCCCGCCGCGTCGCGCAGCCGCGCCAGCGTGCGGACGCTGTAGACGTTTTGAAAGCCGTGCAGTTCCAGACAGAGCTTCCGGATCCCCAGATTGTTGGCGTAGGAGACGAGGTCGCGCCAATAGGGGATCAGCGCCTCCTCCCACTGCCAGCGCAGGATCTCCCGCGCCTCCGGCGGCCACTGGACGGTGATCCAATTCGGATGATTGTCGCCTGGCCCGCCGGGGCAGCCGGACATCATCACCACTCGGTCGACGCCCATCAGGCTGGCGAGCTTGATGGTGTCCCGGGTCACTTGATCATGGCGCCGGCCTTTCTCGCCGGGATGCAGCGGATTGCCCGAGCAATTGAGCGCGCTGATGGAAAGGCCGTGGTCCTTCAAGGCAGCCTGGAACCTGCCGCGCGCGTCGGGACTCGCCAGCATCGCGGGAAGATCGAGATGCGGCGCGCTGGACCAATTGCCGCAGGCGAACTCCAGCATGTCCAGGCCCAGCGTCGCGGATCTCGCCAGCAACGCCTCGAACGACAGCGCCGCGAGGCTGTCGGTGATCATGCCCAGCTTCATTCGCCTGTCTCCTCCTGCTTAATCCCTGCGCGCTCTTGATCGTCGGCGAGGTTGGGCGCTGTGCGAGCGACGCTCAATGATTTGCGCTTCCGCTTTCTAATGAAACTGAACTATTACCCTCGCGAAATCGATCAGTGAAATCGTCGGGCCAGGCGCGTTCGTCGCCGGCTCCGCATAACAGGGAGAAAAGCATGTTGCATCGTCGGCAATTGTCTGGGGCGTTCGCCGCGGTCGTCGGGGCCGCCATGATCTGCGCGCCGGGGCTCGCCCCGTCCGCCCACGCGCAGCAAGCGCGCGCGCCAATCGCCTTGGAGACCTGGATCGGCCTGACCGGCCCCGCCCAGGAGCTTCTGATTTCCTACGGCGAAGCCTTCAACAAGACCCAGAACGACTACAAGATGACGGTGGTCTTCAAGGGTCAGTACCCAGAGCAGCGCGCCGCCGCGATCGCGGCCTTCCGCGCCGGCAATCCGCCGCATCTGATGCAGATGTTCGACGCGGGAACCGGCGACATGATGGGCGCGCGCCGGGCGATCGTCCCGGTCAGCGAGGTGTTCCAGCGCGCCGGCATGACCTTCGACCCCAAGCAGTTCCTGGCCCCTGCGGCGGGCTACTACGGCCTGTCCGACGGCTCGCTGCTGTCCATGCCGCTGAACGTCTCGACCGCCGTGATGTTCTACAACAAGGACGCCTTCAAGAAGGCCGGGCTCAATCCGGACCAGCCGCCCAAGACCTGGCCGGAGCTGATCGACACGGCGAAGAAGCTGCGCGCCGGCGGCTCGGCCTGCGGCTTCACCACCACCTGGCTCGCCTGGATCATGCTGGAGCAGATGAGCGCGATCCATGATCTGCCGCTCGCCACCAAGGCGAACGGCCGCGACGGCCTCGACGCCGCGCTGAACTTCAACGACCCGGTGCGCGTCCGCATCGTCCAGACCCTCGCCGATCTGCAGAAGGACAAGAGCTTCGATTACGGCGGGCGCTCGAACGACGCCGCGGCCAAGTTCATCAGCGGCGAATGCGGCATCCTGCTGCAATCCTCCGGCGGCCACGCGCAGATCGCGCGCGACGGCAAGTTCGAGTTCGGCGTCTCCGACCTGCCCTTCTTCCCGGACGCGGCGCCCGAGGGCAAGCCGCGCAATTCGATCGTCGGCGGCGCGTCGCTGTGGGTCTTCAACGCTCCGAACCGTTCGGCGGACGAGTTCAAGGGCGTCGCCCGGTTCCTCGCCTTCCTGTCCGAGCCCGCGCGCGCCGCGGAGTTCGCGAAGCAGACCGGCTTCCTGCCGGCCACCAACGCGGCCTTCGACATCATGAAGTCCGAGGGCTTCTTCGAGAAGAACGCCGGCCGCCAGGAGCCCGTGCTGCAGCTGATGAACCGGCCGGTCGGGCAGAACTCCTGGGGCTATCGCTTCGGCCGCTGGACCGAGATCCGCGACTTCTACCATGAAGAGGTCGAGCGCGTTCTGCAGGGTCAGCAGTCGGCGCAGACGGCGTTGGACAACGCGGTCAGGCGCGGCAACGAAGCGCTGCGTCAGTTCGAGCGCGTGTCCGCGAACTAACCTCGTTCGCGCGGGCGCGGTCGCGTGAAAAGACGCGTGATCTTCGACGGTTGGGCGCTGCCGGCTTTGCTGGTGGCGCCCCAGC
This sequence comes from Elsteraceae bacterium, assembly GCA_049240905.1. Taxonomy (GTDB): domain Bacteria; phylum Pseudomonadota; class Alphaproteobacteria; order Elsterales; family Elsteraceae; genus JBMLRS01. The sequence continues at coordinate 1,196 of JBMLRS010000352.1, read as the reverse complement.
TGTTGGTGACGTTCGTCTTCTTTTTCTGGCCGGCGGGGAAGGCGCTCTACTACTCCCTGCTGGAGCAGGACATGTTCGGCATGTCGATGACCTTCGTGGGTCTCGATAATTTCGCGCGCCTGTTCGCCAATCCCGACTATCTCCGCTCCATGGGGACGACGGCGGTGTTCAGCGTCGCCGTCGCCGTTCTGGCCTTGATCCCCGCTTTGTTTCTGGCGGTGATGGTCGATCGGGTGAAGCGCGGCGCGGCCGCCTACCAGACGATCCTGCTGCTGCCTTACGCCATCGCTCCTGCTGTGGCCGGGGTGCTGTTCCTGTTCATGCTGAACCCGGCGGTCGGCGTTCTATCCTACGCGCTGCGCAAGATGGGCGTCGATTGGAACCCGGTGCTGAACGGCGGCGACGCCATGATCCTGGTTATCCTGGCCAGCGCCTGGAAGCAGATCGGCTATAACTTCCTGTTCTTTCTGGCGGGTCTGCAGGCCATTCCGAAATCGGTGCTGGAGGCGAGTTCGATCGACGGCGCGGGGCCGTTCCGGCAGTTTCGCGACATCATCCTGCCGCTGCTGTCGCCGACCAGCTTCTTTCTGTTGGTGGTGAACGTGGTCTACGCCTTCTTCGAGACCTTCGGCGTGATCGACGCGGTGACCGGCGGCGGCCCCGCGAAAGCGACCGAGATCCTGGTCTACAAGGTCTATCATGACGGCTTCAAATCCGCTCAGTTCGGCTCCTCCGCAGCCCAATCCGTCATCTTGATGGCGATCGTGATCGCGCTGACCGCGATCCAGTTCCGCTACATCGAACGCAAGGTCAGCTATTGATGGCCGCTGCGATCCCCGCGCGCGGCAAGCCCCCGCTGGACTGGTTGCCGCACGCGGCTATCTGGGTCGGCGTGCTGATCACGTTGTTTCCAGTCTATCTCGCCTTCGTCGCCTCAACCCACACCCCGCAGGCGATCGCCCAGGCGCCGATGCCGCTGCTGCCGGGCTCTCAGTTTCTCGAGAATTATTGGCAGGCGCTGTTCGGTCCGAACCCGATCCTGCGCATGATGCTGAACAGCTTGGTGATGGCGCTGGCGATCACCGCCGGCAAGATCGCGATCTCGCTGCTGTCGGCCTACGCCGTCGTGTTCTTCTCCTTTCCGGGGCGGCAGGTCTGCTTCTGGCTGATCTTCGTGACCCTAATGCTGCCCGTCG
>JBMLRS010000351.1:0-6893 GCA_049240905.1 Elsteraceae bacterium | reverse complement strand
TATCCTCTGGCGGCGCAGATCGCCGCAACCACCCTGACCTACGCGCTGTATTTCACCCTGCAGAAGCTCGCGGGGCCGGTCTATCTCAGCCAGATCGGCTCGGTCGGCGGCGTGGTCGGGGTGGGAATCGCCGTGCTGGTTCTGGGAGAGGCGGCTCCGCCCGCGCTGTACCTCGCGACGGCGATGATCGTCGCCGGCGTGGTGCTGGTCAGCCGCCGGTAAGCGCCGCTCCGGTAAGGGCCGCCGCCGTCGCCTCATCCGCTGGAAACAGCAGTTCGATGCGCAGGTCGACCAGCGCGATGTCGTTCGCCCCGCCGAAATGCGCGATCGTGGAGATGAAGGAGAAGCGCTGATCCCCCAGCAGATACTCCACGGGCAAGACAGGCGGAATCGTCCCGGCGCCTTGCTCCGGCAGTTCCGACAGCAGCGCGCGCAGATGCGCCTCCAGCACCGGATCCTCGCCGTAATGCGCGATCTCCGAGCGCAGGCGCGAGGCCAGATATCGGGCGACCTGCGGCCAATTGAGGATCATCGGCCGCAACGCGCCCTTGGGTCCGCAGGCCTCCAGCAGACTGTCGCCGATCGCGAGGTCGGCGGCGGCCAGCATCTTGGCGGCGGTCGCGTTCGCCTGCGCCAAGCGCCAATGGCGATCCAGCGCGAAACCCGGATAGGGATCATGGCGATCCAACATCCAACTCAGCGCCTGGGCCGGCAGTTTCAGCTCCGGCGCCGCCAGCGGCCGGGCGGCGTACTGTCCCGTGAAGCCCGCCGCGTTGAGAAAACCGTTGCGCGCCTCCAGCGGCATGTCCAGCGCGTCCGCCAGGGTCAGCACCATGGATCGGCTGGGCTGCGCGCGCCCAGTCTCCAGGAAGGAGAGGTGGCGCGCGGAGATTTCCGCCTCCAGCGCCAGATCCAACTGGCTCAAGCGACGCAGGCCGCGCCAATGGCGCAGATGCTGACCGAAGTCGGCGGGAAGCTTTTCCGTGCTCATGGGGTTGATCCTGCCGGCGGAGGCGAGGCTGGGCAATTACCTCCCGCGTAATTGAGGCCGGTCGATCCGCGACGCAGGGTCTGCGGCGTTCGACCGCTAAAGGAGCCACTTTCATGCCCTCTCCCGCCCTCATGATCCTGAAGGCCGCCTGCCTCGTCGCCTTCGCCCTCGGTCTGGTCTCGGTCGCCGCGGCGCATCCTGCCACCGACGGGCCCTGGCTGTTCGTCTTCAGTCTGCTGGACTGGCCGCCGCTGACGCAGTCTCATGTCTTCTCCCGCGAAGCCCGCGTGCTGAACGCCGTTCATGGCGGCGTGCTGGCGGGCTGGAGCGTGATGATGTTCTGGATGGCCGGCGGGCCGGTCGCCAGGGGCGATCAGGGCGCGCGCGCCGCCTTCCTCGCCAGCGTCACGCTCTGGTTCCTGCTCGACAGCATCGGCTCCATCGCCGCCGGCTGGCCGGGCAACGCCGTCTCGAATTTCCTGTTCTTCCTGCTCTTCGCCCTTCCGCTGCACGCCCTGCGAAACAGGCGTGACGCCTGAGGCCCTGGACGCAACGCCCAACTGCGCTAAACTACGATGAAAGAGGAGAGAACCCGTGAGCCAAGCCCAGGAATTCCATAACCTCAATGACGAATCCGCCGGCATTAAGCGCGAACTGGCGCCGGGCGTGGACGCGCGGATCTTCACCGGCGATCAGGCCATGCTGTCGATCGTCACCCTGGCGCCCCATGCTGAAGGCACGATGCATCACCACCCGCAGGAGCAATGGGGCGTGATGCTCGAAGGCACCGCCGTGCGCGTGCAGGGCGGGGAGGAGATCCCTGTGAAGAAGGGCGATTTCTGGCGCACCCCCGGCAATGTGCCGCACACCATCCGCGCCGGCGCCGACGGCGCCAAGGTGCTGGACGTCTTCAGCCCGCCGCGCGAAGAGTATAAGAAGGCCGGGTCGGGGTTTGGGGGCTGATTAGGGGTGACTCTCAAAGCGGGTGAAGCGCCATGACGGACGGAATGCTGAGAGAGATTGAGGCGTTCTTTCACGACTACGCCGACGCTGTGGCCAAAGATGATTTTGACCAGATCGCCGCTTTGCACCATGTGCCATGCCTAAAGGCGCATGGGACCAGCGACACCATCGACTGTCTTCAGTCCCACGACTCGGTTCGCGACTTCTTCCGCGATCTGTCAGCGCGCTACAAAACTCGAGGTTTACGGCCCGGGCGCTTTGCTGACCTGGAAGTGACGCCGATCGGCGGCCTAGCCGCTCTCGCTACGCTCACCTGGGAACAGCCCGGGGACGACGGCGTTATCGCCCGACGCTCTCGCCGATCCTACACGATGGTCCGCCGGCGCAATGGTTGGTTGATCATGGCGGCGATAGGGCACCGCCCGCCGGACGTCTTCAGCCCTCTGCAAGACGAACACAGGAACGCGGCGTCAGAGGGCGGCGGCTGATCAAGGGCTGACGCTGGCGTCCAGGAGTTCATCCCACTCTGACGGGGGATCGCCGGACGCCAACTTTCGGCGAAACACCGCATAAGCGTCGGTCTTGCTGTCATAAGCGCGCTTTGAGTTTTCATCATTCATCCAGACATGGATGATGATCCGCGCGTTCAAATCGTAGCGAAAGAACAGCCGGTATTGCTGAAGGAACTTCGCGCGTCGCCAGTGCGCGTTTTCCGGTCCGAGCGTATGGCCCTGGCGATAGATCGGGTTCCCCGGATCTTGCGGGATCACCTCGAACGCCAGTTTCAGGGCGGCGGCGAAGCGCTTTGCGGCGTTCTTCTTATGAAAGCTCGCTGAATCTCTGGCGCGCGCCCGCTCGACATCCGCCCTCAGCTCCGCCATCTGGGCGCGAAAGAACGGGTGAAGCAGAATGGTCCACCCATTGATGATCGGCGGAGTTTCGTCGCTCACTTCTCGTCGCTGGGATCGAGCGGCGCGTCGAGATCAACCACCACGTCTTTGACGAGGTTTTGGGCCTCTTTCAGCCATGCCATCGAGACAGGCTGCAGCGCCTCGGGACGCGCCGTCATGTCCGCCGCCAGGAAGGCCAGGAAGTTCTGGATGACGGGATCGCTCGCCTCGACATCCCTCTTCGCCAGCGTCACCGAACCGTCTTCCTCGAGCCGATAGACGATCCCACCCTCCGGCCCAATCTTCAGCGCGCGTCGAATCGCCGCCGGAACCGTCGTCTGTCCCCGCTTCGTGATCGTGGCTTCAATCTCAAAAACCGCCATGGCGCACCGATACAATGCAAACGCCTTGTATTTACCTTGTCGCGTGACTTGTCGCAAGTTGATGGCGCGGTTGGGTGTAATCGTTCACCCGAACTTCGCGCTCCCCTCCATGCAGCGGCGGCCTTCCTCGTTGAGGATCCAGAGCGCGGCCTCGTTTTCGCCTTTTGGCTGGCCGCACAGCGTCAATTTCTGGCCGCTGATCATCGGGTTCAAGCCGCGGAACTGGAACCAGGTCAGACGGGAATTGGGATTGGAGGCCTGCGCCAGATCCATCAGCAAGGTCGCGGCCAGCGGGCCGTGGGCGACGAGGCCAGGGTATCCCTCCACTTCCGTCACATAGGGGAAGTCGTAGTGGATGCGGTGGCCGTTGAAGGTGAGGGCTGAGTAGCGGAAAAGCTGGGTGGCGTCAGGGTTCCAGGGGCGGGACCAAGGAGCGGCGGGCTCAGGGACCGGCGGAGGTGGCGAGTTCGCGCCCGGCTGGGGCGGCTCGCGATAGACGATGTCGTGGCGTTCCTCCAGATGCGGCGCGCCTTCCAGATGGAAGACGTGATCGACCGCGACGAACACCAATTTCCCGGTCCGTCCCTCCTTCACGGTGACGTCCGCGATGGTGGAGCGACGCTCCAGGGTCGCGCCCACCGGAATCGGGCGGTGGAACTTCAGGGTTCCGCCCGCCCACATCCGGCGCGGCAATGCCACGGGCGGGAGGAAACCGCCGCGCTTGGGATGCCCGTCCGCGCCGAGCTGCGAGGCGGGGGCGACCGCGTTGAAGAACAGCCACTGCCAGCCCGGCGGCAGAAACTCGGGCGGGTTCTCGGGGTCGCGGTCCAAAGTCGCGTTCATCATCGCGATCGGCTCGCGATGAATCACGGCGGTCTTGGTTTCCGTCCGCCCGATCCATTGGCGCAAGATCTCCGGATCGGCGGTCGGCTCGACGGTCATGCTAGCCCCAGAGCGCGGAGACCGGCGGCTCCACGACGCTGCCGACATAGCGCATGCCATGGGCCCGATCCTGGGCCAGCAGCAGCGGCGCGTCGATGTCCGTGTATTTGCAGAGCTGCGCGATCAGATGGGTGGGGGCCATGCTCAGCGAAGTGCCGACCATGCAGCCGACCATCAGGCCGAAGCCGTAATCCCGCGCGTCAGACGCCAGGGCCAGCGCCTCGGTCAGCCCGCCGGTCTTGTCCAGCTTGATGTTGATCATGTCGTATTTGCCGACGAGATCCTTCAGATCGCCGCGATCATGGCAGCTCTCGTCCGCGCAGACCGGAATCAGGCGAGGCAAGGTTCGCAGATCCTCGTCCTTGCCGGCCGGCATCGGCTGCTCCAGCATCGCCAGGCCCAGCTCCTTGATCGGGCCGATCATGTCGGCGAACAGGGCGGGGGTCCAAGCCTCGTTGGCGTCGGCCACCAGCACGCAGTTCGGCGCGTTGGCGCGCACGGCGCGCACCCGCTCCACGTCGCCGGCGCCGCCCAGCTTCAGCTTCAGGATCGGCCGCTGCGCCTGCGCCGCCGCCTGCTCCCCCATGAACTCCGGGGTTCCCAGGCTTAAAGTATAAACCGTGGTCACCGGCTTGGAGGGCGGCAGGCCCGCCAACTGCGCGATGGTCTTGCCGGCGCGCTTGGCCTCGAGATCCCAAAGCGCGCAATCCACCGCGTTGCGCGCCGCGCCATGCTTCATGCGCTTGGCGATCTGGGCTCTTCCGGCGCCTTCCATGAGCAGCGGCAGGATCTTCTCGATCTCCGCGGACGAGCTTTCCACGCTCTCGCCATAGCGCGCGTTGGGCACGCCCTCGCCTTGGGCGATGATCGCCCCATCAGTCAGGGTGACCACCACCACTTCGGCGTGGGTGCGCGTGCCGCGCGAGATGACGAAGGGGACGGAGAGCGGGTAGCGCTCCGTCCGCACCGAGGCTTCGAGCGCCATTCCCTCTACCAGAGCTGGTCGGCGATCTTGCCGACGCCGGTGGTGAGCGGATCGACCGCCGGCACGCCCAGCAGATCCTCGGCGGATTTCAGCGCGCGCTCCGCGTCGGCCTTGGAGAGGTTCTTGGTGTTGAAGCTGACGCCGACGAACTTCACCGCCGGGTTGGTCAGCCGCGCCGCCGCCATGTTGGCCTCGATGCAGGTCTTGAGGTCCGGCAGCTGGTAATGCGGCAGACCGCGCATATGGGCGCGGCCGGGCTCGGAGCAGAGCACCAGCGCGTCCGGCTGGGCGCCGTGGATCAAGCCGATGGTGACGCCCGCGAAGGAGGCGTGGAACAGCGAGCCCTGGCCCTCGACCAGATCCCAGTGATCCGGCTCGTTCTCGGGCGAGAGATATTCGACCGCGCCGGAGATGAAATCCGCCACCACCGCGTCGATCGACACGCCGGAGCCGGCGATGAAGATGCCGGTCTGGCCGGTCGCGCGGAAGGTCGCCTTGCGCTTGCGGGCCAACAGCTCCTTCTCCAGCGCCAGGGTCGTGTACATCTTCCCGACCGAGCAGTCGGTGCCGACCGCCAGCAGGCGCAGGCCGGAGCGCTTCTTGCCGCTGCCCACCTCGAAGTCGCGGTCGGGATGGCGCACGTCGAACAGGTTGCGGCCGTTGCGCTTGGCGGCGGCCACCACTTCCGGGATGTCGGTCAGCTTGTTGTGCAGGCCGCTGGCCAGATCCAGGCCCAGATCCAGCGCCTTCACCAGAAGGTCCACCCAGGCCTTGGAGATCACGCCGCCGCGATTCGCGACGCCGAGGATCACGGTCTTGACCCCGGCCTTGGCCGCTTCCTCGATGGTCATGTCGGTGAGGCCGAGATCGGCGTTGCAGCCCGGCAGACGCAGCTGGCCCAGGCACCAACTGGGACGCCACTGCGCGATGCCCTGCGCGGTCTTTGCGGCGAGCTGGTCGGCGGCGTCGCCGAGGAACAGAAGGTAAGGCTGCTTGATGTCCACTTGGACCTCCAGACGGGAATCAGTGATCACAAGCCTTTCCCATGAATCCCCCCTCGCGCTCAAGCCTCGCGGCGATTAGCCTTGCCCATCATCGTTCTGCGAGGGTCGCATGAAGCTGTTCACCGCCTGTCTGGGCACCGAGACCAATTCCTTCTCCCCCATCCCGACGGGCATGGAGCTGTTCAAGCGCACGATGCTTAATCGCGGCGGCGATCACGGGATCCATCCCAACCTGTTCGCCCTGCCCCTGGTGCTGTGGCGCGACCGGGCGCGGGCCAAGGGCTGGGAAGTCTCCGAAGGCACCGCCGCCTTCGCGACGCCGGCCGGCGACACCACCCGCGTCGCTTTTGAGACCCTGCGCGACGAGATTCTGGCGGAGCTGAAGGCCGCCATGCCCGTGGACGCGGTGATGCTCAGCCTGCATGGCGCCATGATCGCGGACGGCTATCCGGACGCCGAGGGGGAACTCCTGGCCCAGATCCGCGCGCTGGTCGGGCCGGAGGTTCTCATCGCGGCCGAATTGGATCTGCACTGCCATCTGACCGAGACCAAGGTGGGCTCGTCGGACATCCTGGTGATCTTCAAGGAATACCCCCATGTCGACGTGGTCGAGCGCGCGGCGGAGCTGTTCGATCTGGTCGAGGGGACCCTGGAAGGCCGGATCAAGCCGGTGATGGCGATGCATGACTGCCATATGCTGGGCATCTACCCCACCACGCGCGAGCCGATGCGCGG
>JBMLRS010000350.1:11452-15559 GCA_049240905.1 Elsteraceae bacterium | reverse complement strand
ATCGGCTTCATCTTCCTGTTCACCGTCGGCGGCGTGACCGGCGTGGTGCTGGCCAACGCCGGCCTGAACTATTCGCTGCACAACACCTACTATGTGGTGGCGCACTTCCATTACGTGCTGTCGCTCGGCGCCGTGTTCGCCATCTTCGCCGCGTTCTATTACTGGATCGGCAAGATGTCGGGCCGGCAATATCCGGAAACCCTGGGCAAGATCCATTTCTGGACGACCTTCATCGGCGTCAACATGACCTTCTTCCCCCAGCATTTCCTGGGTCTGGCCGGCATGCCGCGCCGCATTCCCGACTATCCCGACGCCTTCGCGCCGTGGAACATGATCTCCAGCTACGGCGCCTACATCGCGCTCGCCTCCACTGTGTTCTTCGTCTACGTGGCGATCCGCACGGTGACCTCCGGCGAGCGGGTGTCGGACAATTACTGGGGCGCGGGCGCGACCACGCTAGAGTGGCAGGTCAGCTCTCCGCCGCCGTTCCACACCTTTGAGGAACTGCCTGTCATCGGGGAGACCGCGCCCGGTCACTGACCGGACGCGCCAAGGGAGCGATCATGACCGACGTCGCCTACGAGAACGCGAGCGAAGAAGCCTACCTCGCCAGTCCGCGGGATTTCTTCGCCCTGCTGAAGCCCCGGGTCATGTTCCTGGTGGTGTTCACGGCGGTGATCGGCATGATGCTGGCTCCGGGGGCGATCCATCCGGTGATCGCCTTCACGGCCATCCTCTGCATCTCGATCGCGGCCGGCGCCGCCGGCGCGATCAACATGTGGTATGACCGCGACATTGACGCGATCATGACCCGCACCGTGCGTCGGCCAATTCCCTCCGGCCGCGTCGCGCCCAACGAAGCGTTGACGTTCGGGGTCGTGCTGGCGGCCGGGTCCGTGCTGGTGATGGATCTCGCGGTCGGCCATGTCGCGTCGGCGATGCTCGCGGGCTCGATCGGCTTCTACGTGTTCATCTACACGATGTGGCTGAAGCGGCGCACCGCGCAGAACATCGTCATCGGCGGCCTCGCCGGCGCTTTCCCGCCGATGATCGGCTGGGCTTCGGTCACGGGTGGGGTGGATTGGACATCCCTTTCCCTGGTGCTGATCATCTTTTTGTGGACCCCCCCGCATTTCTGGGCGCTGGCGCTTTACCGCTCGCAGGATTACGCGCGGGCCGGCGTTCCGATGCTGCCGGTGACGGCCGGGGATCGGGAAACCAAGCGCCAGATCGTGCTCTACACGATTGCGCTGGTGGCGAGCACCTTCGTCCCGCAGGCGCTGGGTTCGCTCGGCTGGGTCTATGGCGGCTCCGCGCTGCTGCTGGGCGGGATCTTCTTGTGGATGGCCGTCGCCGTCGCGCGGAGCGAGAGCGACAAGCCCGCCCGCCGCCTGTTCGGCTACTCCATCCTTTATCTCTTCATCCTGTTCGCGATGATGCCGATCGATCGGCTCGTCTACGGGCAGCTGTGACATGACCCAGGGCAAGACGCCGCCGCGTCCGCTGGTCACGCCTGAGCAGTTCCTGCGTCAGCGTCGCGGCCGCAATCTCGCGCTCGGCGGCGTGCTGTTGTTCATGGTCGTTCTCTTCTTCGCCATCTCTATTGCGCAGATGTCCCGATGACTGTTCGTCTTCCTCCCAAAGTCGCCCGCGATCCCGCGAAGAATCGTCGCACGATGATGTCGTTGATGATGATCGTCGCCGGCATGAGCGGGCTCGCGGCGGCGTCCCCGCCGCTCTATCGCATCTTCTGCCAGGTGACCGGATTCGGCGGCGCCACCATGCGGGCGGAAGCCTTGCCGGATCAGATCAGCGATCGGGTGATCAATGTTCGGTTCGACGCCAACGTGGCGGACATTCCCTGGGCGTTCCAGCCGGAGATCCGCTCCGTCGCCGTCCGAGTCGGCGAGAACGGCTTGATCTCCTATCGGGCGACGAACAAGAGCCCGGTCGCCATGACCGGCACCGCCACCTTCAATGTGACGCCGGAGATCGCGGGCGCTTATTTCAGCAAGATCGCATGCTTCTGCTTCACCGATCAGCGTCTCGAGCCGGGCGAGTCGATCGACATGCCCGTCTCTTTCTTCGTCGATCCGGCGATCCTGAAAGACCGCAATCTCGACGGGGTCAACACGATCACCCTGTCCTACACGTTCTTCCGGTCGAAGACTCCTGATGTTCGTCCGCTGGCCGCCGCAGGCCCGGCTGAAAGCGATGGAAAGGCTCGACCTTAAGAAATTTCCGGGACATATTCCGTACCGGTTTCCCGGGTTGAGCGCCGAGTTCGGCTCAACCTTCTTGAAGTTCTAGGCATCACCGTTTCCGAGGTTTTCATGGCCGGCTCAGCCCACGCCCCAGGCGAACAGAAGCACCCCTTCCATCTGGTGGATCCCAGCCCGTGGCCCCTGCTCGGCTCGATTTCGGGCGGCGCGCTGGCCACCGGGGCCGTGCTCTACTTCCACGGCTACGGCGCCTGGCTGATGATCGTCGGTCTGCTGTTCGTGCTGGCCACCATGTTCTTGTGGTGGCGCGACGTGATCCGTGAGTCGAACAGCGGGCTTTATCACAACCCGATCGTCGCGATCGGCCTGCGCTACGGCATGGCGCTGTTCATCGCCTCGGAAGTGATGTTCTTCGTCGCCTTCTTTTGGGCCTATTTCGACTTCTCGCTGTTCCCGCGCGGCGGCGTCTGGCCGCCGGAGGGGATCAAGACCTTCGACCCCTTCCATCTGCCGCTGTTGAACACCCTGATCCTGCTGTTGTCCGGCTGCACGGTGACCTGGGCGCATCATGGGCTGCTGCATAACGACCGCAAGGCGCTGATCCAGGGGCTGCTCTGCACGGTCTTGTTGGGCGTCAGCTTCACCGCTCTGCAGGTGATCGAGTACAGCCACGCGGCCTTCGGCTTCAAGGACGGCATCTATTCCTCCACCTTCTACATGGCCACTGGGTTCCACGGCTTCCACGTTCTGGTCGGCACCCTGTTCCTCGCGGTCTGCCTTGTCCGCGCGATCCGCGGCGGATTCACGGCGGACAAGCATGTCGGCTTCGAGGCCGCCGCCTGGTACTGGCACTTCGTCGACGTGGTGTGGCTCTTCCTGTTCGTCTGCATCTACTGGCTGGGCGCGGGCGAGATGGCGCCTCACTGACGGGCGAGCGTGAAGGCGCCGGCTTGAACCGGCGCCTCCTCATCCCCGCCCTGGTGACCTTCGTCGCCGTCGGCGGGGTGTTCTCTCTGGGCGTCTGGCAGATCGAGCGCCGGGAGTGGAAGCAGGAATTGATCGCGGCGCGGTCGCAGGCGCTCGCGGCGCCGCCCATCGCGGTGACGCGTGGGCTCACCGCTGACGCGGTCGTGGACCTAGCCCCAGCGGTCGCCGTCGGCCGCTTCCGTCACGATCTCGAGATGACCCTCGTCGGGCGCGCCGGCCACAACACGCCGGGCGTCCATATCGCGACGCCTCTGGTTCTGAGAGACGGCGGAGTGTTGCTGGTCGATCGCGGCTGGGTGCCTTTGACCGCCAAGGATCCCGCCAAGCGCGCCGCCGGCCAGATCGACGGCGAGGTGACCGTGGCCGGTCTGCTGCGTCGCGGCGAACAGGCCGGCTGGTTCACGCCGGCCAGCAAACCGGGGGAGCGGCAATTCTTCTTCGCCGATCTGCCGGCGATGGCGGCCGCGACGGGGCTCCAAGGCGTTCTTCCCCTGCTGCTGGAGGCCGGTCCGACGCAGATTCCGGGCGGCTTGCCGGCGGGCGGACAGACTCGCCTCGAATTAAGCAACAATCACCTCCAATACTCGCTGACCTGGTTCACCTTGGCGGCGGCGGGATTGGCGATCTTCTGGATCTGGGCCCGTCGCCAGCTGGCGGCGAACCGCCGCGAGGAGCAGGCATGAGCGCGTATCAGGCGTTGGAGAAGCATTACGGACGTCTCGGACGGCTTGGCGCGGTTCGTTCCATCGTTGATTGGGACACGGCGACCACCATGCCCTCCGGCTCCTCCGAATCTCGCGGCGAGGAGATGGCAGCGCTTGGTCTGGTGGTTCATGAGTTCGCCACCGATCCCAAGCTCGCGGCTCTGTTCGCCGACGCCGAGCGACAGAATCTCGAC
>JBMLRS010000350.1:11031-11442 GCA_049240905.1 Elsteraceae bacterium | reverse complement strand
GAACCTCCGGGAGATGAAGCGCGACTGGCTCCACGCCACCGCCGTGCCCGGCGATCTGGTCGAGGCGCTGTCGATCGCCTCCAGCCGCTGCGAGATGGCGTGGCGCGCCGCGCGCCCGGCCAACGACTTCAAAGGCCTGCTGCCGCTGCTCGAGGAGGTGCTGACCCTCACCAAACAAGTGGCGACCGCCAAGGCCGAAGCCTTTGGCTGCGATCCCTACGACGCGCTGCTGGACCAGTATGAGCCTGGCGGCAAGGCCGCCGACATCGACCGCATCTTCGCCGAAGTCACGGCGGTGCTGCCGGGGTTGATCCAGGAAGCGCTGGATCATCAGGCGCGCCGGGGCGCGCCCTTGCCGCTGCCCGGCCCGTTCCCGATCGCGGCGCAGGAAGCGCTGGGCCGCAAGCTGAT
>JBMLRS010000350.1:0-11021 GCA_049240905.1 Elsteraceae bacterium | reverse complement strand
TCTGCGGCGGCACGCCGGACGACATCCGCCTGACCACCCGTTACCGCGAGGACGATTTCCGCTCCGCGATGATGGGCGTGCTGCATGAGACCGGTCATGCGCTTTATGAAGTCGGTCTGCCGGCGGATTGGCGCTATCAGCCCGTGGGCTATGCGCGCGGCATGAGCGTTCATGAGAGCCAGTCCCTGCTGATGGAGATGCAGGCCTGCCGTTCGCGCGCCTTCGCCCGCTTCACCGCGCCGCTGATCCGCGAGGCGTTCAACGGTTCGGGGCCGGCCTGGGAGGCGGAGAATCTCTATCGGCTGGGCACGCAGGTCACGCGCGGCCTGATTCGGGTCGACGCCGATGAAGTGACCTATCCCGCTCATGTGATCTTGCGCTATCGCCTGGAGCGCGCTCTGGTCAGCGGCGCGCTGTCTCTGGCCGATCTTCCCGGCGCCTGGAACGACGGCATGCAGGAGCTATTGGGCGTGCGGCCGCCCAGCGACGTCGACGGCTGCCTGCAGGACATCCATTGGCCCAGCGGCGCCTTCGGCTATTTCCCGACCTACACGCTGGGCGCCATGACGGCGGCTCAGCTCTATCAAGCCGCCGGGGCCGCGATCCCGGATCTGGACGCGAGGCTCGAGCAGGGCGACTTCACCGCCTTGCTTGGCTGGCTTCGTACCCATATCCATGGGCGGGCGTCCTATCTTCCGGCGCCGGCCTTGCTGACGGAGGCGACCGGCCGGCCGCTTGAATCCGCCCCCTTCCTGGCGCATCTGCGCCGCCGCTATCTGGACTAGCCTTTCATGCGTTACGTGAGCACCCGGGGAGCCGCCCCCGTTCTGGATTTTGAAGGCGTGCTGCTGGCGGGACTCGCCCGCGACGGCGGGCTCTATGTGCCTGAGACTTGGCCCCGCCAGGGCGAGGATTTCTGGCGCGGCCTCGCCGGCTTGCCCTATCACGAAGTGGCGGCGCGGGTAATGACGCCCTTCGTTGGCGACAGCCTGAGCCCTGCCGAGCTCTCCGCCCTGACCCGGGACGCCTACGCCGGCTTCCGTCATGAGGCGGTGGCCCCCTTGGTCCAGATGGGACCGGACCGCTGGATGCTGGAGCTGTTCCACGGCCAGACCATCGCCTTCAAGGACTACGCCCTGCAACTGCTGGGCCGGCTGTTCGATCATTTCCTGGCCAAGCGCGGCCGCCGCATCGCGGTGCTGGGCGCGACCTCCGGCGACACCGGCTCCGCCGCGATCGAGGCCTGCCGCGACCGCGCCGCGATCGACATCTTCATTCTCTACCCGCATGGCCGGGTGTCGGACGTGCAGCGCCGGCAGATGACCACCGTGCCGTCGCAGAACGTCCACGCCATCGCCGTGGACGGCAGCTTCGACGACTGCCAGGACATCGTGAAGGCGCTGTTCAACGACCACGCCTTCCGCGACCGGGTGAATCTGGCGGCGATCAACTCGATCAACTGGGCGCGGATCATCGCCCAGACCGCCTATTACGCGGCCTCCGCCGTGGCGATCGGCGCGCCAGGCCGCGCGGTCAGCTTCTCCGTGCCGACCGGGAATTTCGGCAACGTCTTCGCGGGCTACGTCGCCAAGCAGATGGGCCTGCCGATCAATCGCTTCCTGATCGGCACGAACCGGAACGACGTGATCTCGCGCTTCTTCAATCAGGGCGAAATGCAGCTCACCCCGGTGGAGCCGTCCTTGAGCCCGAGCATGGACATTCAGGTGTCGAGCAATCTGGAGCGCTTGCTTTTCGAACTCTACGACCGCGACGGCGCGGCGTTGGGCAAGGATCTGACCCGCTTCCGCGCGGAAAGCCGTTTCACCCTGTCGGCCAACGCCCTGGCCGCCGCGCGCAAGGAGTTCGCCGCGATCAAGGTGGACGACGAGGCGACCATCGCCGCGATGCGCCGGGTGCATGAGGAGACCGGCCAGGTGATCGATCCGCATAGCGCGATCGCCCAGGCCGCCACCCACAGCCTCGGCCTCGCCTCAGACGGCCCGATCATCTCCCTGGCCTGCGCGCATCCCGCGAAGTTCCCGGATGCGGTGATCCGCGCCACGGGGATCACGCCGACCCTGCCGCCGCATCTTGCCGGGTTGATGACGGCGGAGGAGCGCGTGACCCGCCTGCCCAACGATCCCGCGGCCGTCGCCGCCTATCTCTCCAAGGCGCTGGTCGCCGGAGCTTCCGCATGACCGTTCGCGTCGACACCCTCAGCTCCGGCCTGATCGTCGCCACTGACCGGATGGACCAGGTCGACACCGCGTCGATCGGCGTCTGGGTCGGGGTCGGCACGCGCGACGAACCGAAGGAGGTGAACGGCGTCGCCCATCTGCTGGAGCATATGGCCTTCAAAGGTACGGAGCGGCGCAACGCGCAGGAGATCGCTGAGGCGATCGAGGATGTCGGCGGCCATCTGAACGCCTACACCACGCGCGAGCAGACCGCCTTCTACGCCAAGGTGCTGGCGGAGGATTCGGGCCTCGCCCTGGATATCCTGTCGGACATCCTCCAGCATTCCAAGTTCGACGAGGAAGAGCTGCAGCGGGAGCGCGGCGTCGTCCTGCAGGAGATCGGTCAGGCCCAGGACACGCCCGATGACATCGTGTTCGACCAGTTTCAGGAGGTCGCCTATCCCGATCAGCCGCTTGGCCGCCCCGTGCTGGGCGAATCAGAGATCGTGGGGGCGCTGACCCGCGAGGATCTGCGGGACTACATCACCCGTTGCTACGGCGCCGACCGCATGGTGGTGACCGCCGCCGGCCGGATCGATCACGACGCCTTCGCGGCGCAGGTGGAGGATCTGTTCAAGGAGATGCCGCCAAAGTCCGGCGCGGCCCACAGCAAGTCCGTCTATCGGGGCGGCCGGCGGGTCGAAAGCCGAGAGTTGGAGCAGGTGCATCTGGTCGTTGGTTTCCCCGGCATCGCCAGCGACGATCCTGATTTCTACGCCCATACCGTCTACTCCACTCTGCTGGGCGGCGGCATGTCCTCGCGTCTGTTCCAGGAAGTGCGGGAGAAGCGCGGTCTGGTCTATTCGATCTACAGCTTCTCCTCGACCTACTCCGACGGCGGCTTGTTCGGCGTCTATGCCGGCACCGGGCCGGAGGAGGTCGCCACTCTGGTGCCGGTCCTGGCCGAGCAACTGGTCGACGTCGCCGCCCATGTCTCGGACAACGAGTTGAAGCGCGCCAAGGCGCAGCTGCGCGCCGCCACCCTGATGGCGCGGGAGAGCACCTCCGCCCGCGCGGAGACGCTCGCGCAGCAGATGCTGATCTTCGGGCGGCCGCTGCCCACCGCCGAATTGCTGGAGAAGCTGGAGAGCGTGACCGCCGACGACGTGCGCCGCATCGCCGGCGGCGTGGCGACGTCGGTTCCCACGGTCGCGACCTTGGGGCCGCCCGACGGGGTGGACGCGTATGAGATCTTGATCTCCGGTCTGCCGGGCCGGCCGCACTGACGCCCGCGCGCGTGGTCGCCCTATTCGCAGAACCGCTGCCGGAAGTGGCCTTGTCAGGCCGGCGCGTCACCCTGCGCCCGCCACGGCGCGTGGATTATCCGGCCTGGGCCGGGCTGCGCCACAAATCCCGCGAGTTCCTGGAGCCCTGGGAACCAGCTTGGCCGGACGACGCCCTCAGCCGCGGCGCCTGGCGGCGGCGCCTGCGCCGCGCGGCCTCGGATTGGCGCGACGACAGCGGCTACGCCTTCCATCTGGTGCTGCGCGACAGCGGGGATCTGATCGGGGCCGCGACCCTCAGCAATCTCAGGCGCGGCGTCTCCCAGGCCGCCAGCCTGGGCTATTGGGTGGGCGAGCCCTACGCGCGCCAGGGCTATATGAGCGAGGCGATTCCGCTGATCCTGGAGTTCGCCTTCGAACAGATCGGCCTCCATCGGGTGGAGGCCGCCTGTCTGCCGACCAACCTTCCCAGCCGCGCGCTGCTCAAGCGCTCCGGCTTCACCGAGGAGGGCCTCGCCCGCCGCTATCTGAGGATTCGCGGCCATTGGGAGGACCACCTCCTGTTCGCGATTTTGAGGGACGATCCGAGGCCGTAATCGGCTCTTCGACACGCTCAGGGCGAAGTCGTTATTGTTTTTGCCTGAAAAAATTGTCACCGCGAGCTAAGCGTGGCGATCCATGGTTCAGCGTGGCGGGCGCCTATCGCTGGATGGATGGACCGCCGCGCTTCGCTCGCGGTGACGAGAAATTGTTTGTGTCAGTCTCTCAGAGACAGACTCTCGCCGACCTACGCGTGCCCCGCCTCGACCGACAGCATATGCGGATCGAAGCCGATCTTGTTGAAGGCGCGGGCCCATTTCGTCTCCAGATCGCCGTCGAACAGCAGCGTCTCGTCCGCTTCGACATGGAGCCAGGAGTTCTGCTGCAGCTCATTGTCGAGCTGGCCGGCGCCCCATCCTGCGTAGCCAAGCGCCAGCAAGGCGCGGCGCGGTCCTTCGCCGGAGGCGATCGCCTTCAGGATGTCGATCGTGGAGGTCAGGGCGACGTCGTCCTCAACCCGCAGCGAGCTTTCCTCCATCCGATCGGTGGTGTGCAGCAGGAAGCCTCGGCTGGTCTCCACTGGCCCGCCGAAGTGAACCCGCGCGTCCTCCATCGCCACCTGCGGCTCGATCGAGAGCTGGCCCAGCAGCTCCTTCATGGTCAGCGCGTTCATGTGGCGGTTCACGACGATGCCCATCGCGCCGTCCTTGTTGTGCGCGCAAAGATAAATCACGGTTTTGGCGAAGCGGTCGTCGCGCATCGTGGGCATGGCGATCAGAAGCTTGCCGTTCAGATAGGGCGAATCACTGTTCAGGGAGGTAGAGGTCGTCATGAGAGCCAGCTCATCTGTATGGTCACGGTAGCCGCGTCCTCCGAGATAGGGACGCGCGCCGCACAACACAACGTGACATAGCTGGAATGCCCATGCCAGCCCCTCCGCACGGGGGGCGACGCGGCGCGCGTCAGCCCCCTTGCCAAAACGCCGCATCCAGCCGACATAAGGGGCGCCTATCCAATTCAGAGGAAACCAACATGACCGTTCAAGCCGGCCAGAAAGCCCCGGACGCGAAACTGCGCCACATGACCGCCGAAGGTCCGAAGGAAATCACCACGGCGGAGCTGTTCGCCGGCAAGAAGACCGTGTTGTTCGCGCTGCCCGGCGCCTTCACGCCGACCTGCTCGGCCAAGCATCTGCCGGGTTTCATCGAGAAGATGGACCAGCTGAAGGCCAAGGGCGTCACCCAGGTCGCCTGCCTCTCGGTCAATGACGCCTTCGTCATGGGCGCCTGGGGCAAGGCCCAGGGCGCGGACGACAAGGTGCTGATGCTGGCCGACGGCAATGGCGAGTTCACCAAGGCCATGGGCCTGGAGATGGACGGCACCGCCTATGGCATGGGCACGCGCTCCAAGCGCTACGCCGCGATCATCGACAATGGCGTGGTGACCAAGCTGTTCGTCGAACAGCCCGGCGCTTTTGAAGTCTCCAGCGCCGACTACGTGCTGGGTCAGCTGTAGACGACCGGATCACCGGCGGTCAGCCCTTGCTGGCCGCCGACCGTTCCCCGGATTTCGGCTGAACGCCGCCGGAGCGCAGCCGCACGAACGAGCCTAGCGCGTCAAACCAGAACTGCGCGCCGAACGAGATCGCCAGGGCGGTGATCAGCCATCCCAGCCATTTGGCTGCGCCCACGGGGTCCAGCGGCGAGACGCTTGAAGCGACCGGCGCGGCGCAGAAGTTTGCAGCCAATCCGCTGATCGGCCAGAAACACAGAGCGTTGCGCGAGACGTGAGCCAGGATCTGGCGCTCCGTCGCGTCCTTTCCCCAGCCCAAGGGCGGGCTGAAACTCTCGATCCGGCCCAGCGCGTCGCCCACCTTCACCTTGACGGCGGCGGGCTCGTCAGGCGTTCCGCCCGCCGACACCAGTTTCTCAGCCGTCTCCAGGATCGTTCTGGCCTGTTCGATCGACGCTGGCGCCCAGAGCGCGGAGGCGATCTTCAAGGTGTCCGCGTTCAAGCTGACCGCCAGGAACATGCCGATCGCGAACAAGCGGTACTGGCTCCACAGAGTGTAGCGTTCTCCGTCCCGGGTCATGGCGTGATCGAACCAAGCCATCACTTGATCGCGGAACGAGCGCATCGCGGCGCTGCGGTCGGTTGGATGCGCCGCGGTCGCCGCCCGCCACAAGGCCTGCAGACCGGCCTGCATCTCACCTGAATCGAAGGCGTCGGCGCGGGCCAGGATGTCGATCACCGCGTCGGCCGCGGTCTCCTTGGGGATGTAGGAGGGCAGCCTGGGTTGCGTGAGCGGCAGCAGCCAGCGCAGCCGCTTCAGCGACGGCGCGTTCACGCCCGGGCGAATCAAGCCTGTGATCAGGGCGTGCCTGTAGAAGCTCCCCGCGATCCCGACGCCGTCAGGATCGCCCAGCCAGTTCCGCACGCTGGCCCGAAGGGCGACGCCGCGCAGATTCCAGTAACTCGAGATCAGCTCCGCCGCCGCGGAAGCGACCAAGCTGAGCAGCAGATAGAGATAGGTGAGGCCGATGGCGAGATTGAGGAGCGCGCTGAAGGACAAGAACGGACCTCCTCAACGGTGAGGATCGGACTTGTCTCCAGCGGCGCCGGGTTGCGCCGCCGCTTCACCAAACCCGAGCATAATCACATCAATGATGCGTTTTATCGCTCCCTGACGGAAGGCGCAAAAAAGGGGCTGAACCAAACGGCTCAGCCCCTCTCTCGGAACAAAAAGGCGGGGATCGACGCTACTTGCGCAAATCCTCCCAAAGCTCCTTCGCCTTGGCGAAGAAGCCGGCGGATTCGGGGCTGGTTTCGCCGCCGTCGCCGGAGCGGTCGAACTCCTTCAACAGTTCCTGCTGCTTCTTGGTCAGATTGACCGGAGTCTCGATCACGGCTTCCACATACATGTCGCCGCGCTGGGTCGAATTCAGCACGGACATGCCCTTGGCGCGCAGACGGAACTGATGGCCGGTCTGGGTGCCGGCGGGCACGGTGATGCGGGCGCGGGCGCCCTCCACCGTCGGCACTTCGATCTGGCCGCCTAGCGCCGCCGTGGTCATCGGGATCGGCACGCGGCAGAACACGTTCGCCCCGTCGCGCTGGAACAGGCGATGCGGCTTCAAGGACAGAAAGATATAAAGGTCGCCGGACGGCGATCCGCGCGACCCGGCCTCGCCTTCGCCGGCCAGACGGATCCGCGTGCCGTTTTCGACGCCCGCTGGGATGGTGACGTTGAGGGTCTTCTCCCGGCGCGTCCGGCCGGAGCCGCTGCAGGTCTTGCAGGGCTTGTCGATCACCCGGCCGCCGCCCTGACAGGTGGAGCAGGTGCGCTCGATGGTGAAGAAGCCCTGCTGGGCGCGGATCTTGCCGGCGCCGCCGCAGGTCGGGCAGGCCACCGGCTTGCTGCCGGGCTCCGCGCCGGTGCCTTCGCAGGTCTCGCAGCTCACCGTCGTGGCGACGTTGATGGTGGCGGTCTTGCCGGCGAACGCCTCCTCCAGCGAGATCTCCATATTGTAGCGGAGGTCGGCGCCGCGGGCTTGGCCGCCCTGGCCGCGCCGGCCCATGATCTCGCCGAACATTTCATCGAAGATGTCGGCGAAGCCGTTGCCGAAGCCGAACTCGAAGCCGCCAGCCGATCCGGGCCGGGGGCCGCCGCCGCCGCCCTGCTCGAAGGCGGCGTGGCCGAAGCGGTCGTAGGCGGCGCGCTTCTGGTCGTCCTTCAGCACGTCATAGGCTTCGGAGATGTCCTTGAACATCTGCTCGGCCTCGGCGTTGCCGGGATTGCGGTCCGGGTGGTACTGCATCGCCTGCTTGCGGTAGGCGCGCTTCAGTTCTTCTGCGTCGGCGGTCTTTTCGACCCCTAGAAGCTCATAATAATCGCGCTTCGACATGCGTCTGCGGTCCAATCAGGGGGATCAGAACGGCGCCGGAAGCGCGAATTTCGCGCTCCCGGCCCATGCGTCTTCAGCGAAGGCGGTTACGCCTTGTTGCGCTTCTTCTCGTCAACTTCCTCGAAGTCCGCGTCGACGACCTTGCTGTCGCCGCCGGCCGGACCGGCGGAGCCAGCCGAAGCGCCGGCCCCCGCGCCAGCGGCGCCAGCCGCCGCCGCTTCCGGAGAAGCCGCCTGCGAGTCCTTGTAGACCGCCTCGCCCAGCTTCATGGAGGATTTGGCCAGGGCTTCGGTCTTCGCCTTCAGGTCGGCGGCGTCGGCCCCTTCCAGCGCGGCCTTGAGGGCGGCGAGGTCGGCTTCGATCTGCGACTTGTCGGCGGCTTCAAGCTTGGAGCCATGTTCGGCCAAGCTCTTCTCGGTCGAATGCAGCAGGCCGTCGGCCTGGTTGCGGGCTTCGACCAGCTCGCGCTTCTTCTTGTCCTCGGCGGCGTTCGCCTCGGCTTCCTTCACCATCTTCTCGATGTCGGCGTCCGACAGGCCGCCGGAGGCCTGGATGCGGATCTGCTGCTCCTTGCCGGTCGCCTTGTCCTTGGCGGACACGTTCACGATGCCGTTGGCGTCGATGTCGAAGGTCACCTCGACCTGCGGCACGCCGCGCGGGGCCGGGGGAATGCCCATGAGGTCGAATTGGCCCAGCAGCTTGTTGTCCGCCGCCATCTCGCGCTCGCCCTGGAACACCCGGATGGTCACCGCCTGCTGATTGTCCTCAGCGGTGGAGAACACCTGGCTCTTGCGGGTCGGGATGGTGGTGTTGCGTTCGATCAATCGCGTGAACACGCCGCCCAGGGTCTCGATGCCCAGCGACAGCGGGGTCACGTCCAGCAGCAGCACGTCCTTCACTTCGCCGCGCAGCACGCCGGCCTGGATGGCGGCGCCGACGGCCACCACTTCGTCCGGGTTCACGCCGCGATGCGGGTCGCGGCCGAAGAAGCTCTTCACCACTTCGATGATCTTGGGCATGCGGGTCATGCCGCCGACCAGGATCACTTCCGAGATGTCGTTGGCGGTCAGGCCCGCGTCGCGCAGCGCGGCGCGGCAGGGATCGATCGTGCGGTCCACCAGATCCTGCACCAGCGATTCCAGCTTGGCGCGGGTCAGCTTCATCGTCAGATGCTTCGGACCGGTCTGATCCGCCGTGATGAACGGCAGGTTCACTTCGGTCTGGGTCGCCGACGACAGCTCGATCTTGGCCTTCTCAGCCGCTTCCTTCAGACGCTGCAGAGCCAGCTTGTCGCCGCGCAGGTCGATCGTGTTCTCTTTTTTGAACTCGTCGGCGAGATAGTCGATGATGCGGCGGTCGAAGTCCTCGCCGCCCAGGAAGGTGTCGCCGTTGGTCGACTTCACTTCGAACACGCCGTCGCCGATCTCCAGCACCGACACGTCGAAGGTGCCGCCGCCAAGGTCATAGACCGCGATCGTGCCCGTGCCCTTCTTCTCAAGCCCGTAGGCGAGCGCGGCGGCCGTCGGCTCGTTGATGATGCGCAGCACCTCCAGGCCGGCGATCTTGCCCGCGTCGCGGGTCGCCTGACGCTGGGCGTCGTTGAAGTAGGCGGGGACGGTGATGACCGCCTGCTCGACGGTCTCGCCCAGGAAGGCTTCCGCAGTCTCCTTCATCTTGCGAAGGATCATGGAGCTGATCTCGGAGGGCGAATATTTCTTGCCGCGGCTCTCAACCCAGGCGTCGCCGCTCGGCGCCGCCACGATGGAGTAGGGCGACAGGCCCTTTTCCTTGGTCACGGTCGGGTCGTCGAATCGACGGCCGATCAGACGCTTGATCGCGTAAAGCGTGTTTTCCGGGTTGGTGACGGCCTGGCGCTTGGCGGCCTGACCGACCAGTTGGTCGCCGTTTTCGGCGAACGCGACCATCGAGGGGGTCGTGCGGGCGCCTTCCGCGTTCTCGATGACGCGGGCGGTCTTGCCCTCCATCACCGCCACGCAGGAATTCGTCGTCCCTAAATCGATTCCGATGACCTTGCTCATCTCGTCTTCCTT
The DNA here is from genome assembly GCA_049240905.1 of Elsteraceae bacterium. Lineage (GTDB taxonomy): Bacteria > Pseudomonadota > Alphaproteobacteria > Elsterales > Elsteraceae > JBMLRS01. The sequence continues at coordinate 1,065 of JBMLRS010000350.1, read as the reverse complement.
CTCATGGCGATAATCCGCAGCCCTGATGGCGCTGAGGATTGCCCCTAACGCTGTTGGTTGGCATCGTCGGCCGCAGTCGCCGACAGGTCCTGATGTAGGCGGCGGTCATCGCCTGTGCAACGGCGATGACCGCATTTTGTATACGGGATTCGTCGGATTCTTCGGGCGTCTTAAGACGCTTCTTTCTGACGGCTCATCCGCTTGCGTTCATTCGGATCCAGATACCGCTTGCGCAGACGGATCGACTTTGGCGTGATTTCGCACAACTCGTCGTCGCCGATGTAGGTGATCGCCTGCTCCAAGCTCAGCAGGCGCGGCGGGGTGAGGCGCACGGCCTCGTCCTTGCCGGCGGCGCGGATGTTGGTGAGCTGCTTGCCTTTCAGCGGGTTCACTTCCAGGTCGTTCGAGCGCGTGTGCTCGCCGATGATCATGCCCGCGTAGACGTCCACGCCCGGCTCGATCAGCATCTGGCCGCGCTCCTCCAGGTTCCACAGCGCGTAAGCGACCGCCGTGCCGCCTTCGGTGGAGATCAGCACGCCGTTGCGGCGCTCCGGAATCGGGCCGCGATAGGGGCCATATTCGTGGAACAGGCGGGCCAGGACGCCCGTGCCGCGCGTGTCGGTCAGGAATTCGCCCTGATAGCCGATCAGACCGCGCGACGGCACGTAGAACACCAGACGGGTCTTGCCGCCGCCGGCCGGGCGCATGTCGATCATCTCGCCCTTGCGCATCGACAGCTTCTCGACCACGACGCCGGCGTATTCCTCGTCCACGTCGATCACGGCCTCTTCGATCGGCTCAAGGCGCTGGCCGTTCTCATCGGTCTTGAAGATCACGCGCGGCCGGCTGATCGACAGCTCGAAGCCTTCGCGGCGCATGGTCTCGATCAGCACGCCGATCTGCAGTTCGCCGCGGCCGGCCACTTCGAAGCTGTCCTTGTCTTCGCTCTCGGTGATGCGGATGGCGACGTTGCCCTCCGATTCACGCGCCAGACGGTCGCGGATCATGCGGCTGGTGACCTTGTCGCCGTCGCGGCCCGCCAGCGGCGAGTCATTGACGGAGAAG
>JBMLRS010000349.1:0-2321 GCA_049240905.1 Elsteraceae bacterium | reverse complement strand
CCCTCCTGCCAAGCGACGCGTTGGGCCAGCGGGTCGGCGACGGATTCAGACGCGCGGTCGAAGCCGCCGGCGGAACCCTGGTCCGACTGGATTACTATGGCGCCAGCGCCGTCGACATCTCCGCCGAAGTGCGCCAATTGGCCAGCGTCGCGGGCACCGCCCTTCCCGCCGGGCCAGGGGGAACCAGGCTGCGCGGAACCGCCGCCGCGGACGCCGCGCGCGCCGCCGCCGGCCGTCCCTTGGGGATCGAGGCGATCATCCTCGGCGAGAGCGGCGCGCGCCTGCGCAGCATCGCGCCGCAGTTGCCCTATTACGATCTCGACACCGACCGGATCCGGGTGATCGGCTCCTCGACCTGGGAGGACGCGACCCTCGGGCGCGAGCCCGCCCTCGCCAACGCTTGGTTCGCAGCGCCCGATCCCGCCGCCCGCGCGGAGTTCGAGAAGAACTACGCCAGCGTCTTCGGCCGCGCTCCGCCCCGTCTGGCGACCCTCGCCTATGACGCCACCGGCCTCGCCGCCGTTCTGGCCCGCAGCGCGCCGGGCGGGGATTTCAGCATCGCCACCCTGACCCAGCCCTCAGGATTCTCCGGCGCGGACGGCCTGTTCCGCCTGCGCGCCGATGGATCGGTCGAGCGCGGACTCGCGGTCATGCAGATCCTGCCGCGCGGCGCCGGCATCAAGGTCATCTCGCCGGCCCCGGCCAGCTTCGAATCAAAGGAAAATCCCTCATGAGCGGCGTCTTATTGGTCACCGGCGGAAGCCGCGGCATTGGCGCGGCGGTAGCCCTTCAGGCCGCGCGCGAAGGCTGGAAAGTCGCCGTCAATTATCAGGGCAACAAAGCCCGCGCCGACCAAGTGGTGGCGGAGATCAAGGCCGGCAACGGCGCCGCCTTCGCCGTGCAGGGCGACGTCGGGATCGAGGCGGACGTGCAGGCGATCTTCGCCGCCGTCGACAAGGAGTTCGGCCCGGTCACCGGCTTGGTCAACAACGCCGGAATCACCGGTCCGGTCAGCCGGCTCGACGGCCTGAGCCCGGAGGATCTGCGCCGGGTGGTGGACATCAACATCATCGGCTCGCTGGCCTGCGCGCGCGAGGCGATCAAGCGGATGTCCACCAAGCATGGCGGCCAGGGCGGCGCGATCGTGAACCTGTCCTCGATCGCCTCGGTGATCGGCGGCGCCGGCGAATGGGTGCATTACGCGATGACCAAAGGCGCGATCGACACCTTCACTTTGGGCCTCGCGCGTGAGGTCGCCGGCGAAGGGATCCGAGTCAACGCGGTCGCCCCCGGCCTGATCGAGACGGAGATCCACGCCGCCGCCGGCGTCGGCGACCGGCTGGAGAAGCTGGCCCCGATGATCCCGATGAAGCGCACCGGCACGGCCGAGGAAGTGGCGGAGAGCATCATGTGGCTGCTCTCGCCCGCCTCCAGCTACGTCACCGGCACGATCGTCAAAGTCACGGGCGGTCGTTGAACGGGAGAAAATCCAGCAGGTCGCCTGGATTGATGACCGTCACCTCTTCCGGAATCTCGGCCAACCCGTCGGCGTAGCTCAGCGAGCTGAGGATGCCGGCGCCGTCCTTCGGGAAGCGTTCCAGCGCGCCGCCCGGCCCGAGGCGACAGCGCAGCCATTCCCGCCGGCCGAATTTCTTCTTGGCGCTGAAGCCAGCCGCCGCCTTCACCATCAGCGGCGCGACGTCGCTCTGCCCCGCGAGACGCAACAGCACCGGCCGGGCGAAGCGCAGGCAGGTCACCAGCGCCGCCACCGGATTTCCGGGCAATCCGACGAACGCGCGGCCATGAGCCGTGCCGAAGGCGACCGGCCGACCAGGGCGGATCGCCAGCCGCCAGAAATGGATCTGCCCCGCAGCCGAAACCGCCGCGCGGACATGGTCTTCTTCGCCGGTGGACATGCCGCCGGACGTGACGATCGCGTCGGCCTCCCCCGCCGCCCGCGCCATCGCGGCGGCGATCGCCTCCAACTGGTCCGGCAGAATGCCCAGATCCACCACCGCGCAGCCCATCGCGCGCAGTTGGGCCGCCAGCATGAAGCGGTTGGCGTCATAGATCGCGCCCGGCGGCAATTCCTGTCCCGGTTCGCGCAGCTCGTCGCCGGTTGAGAACAGCGCCACGCGCAAGGGCCGGAAGACTCGAACCTCGGTGCGCCCCTGCGCCGCGATCAGCCCCACTTCCTGCGGACGCAGCCGCATCCCGGCGGACAACAGCGCCGCGCCCTGCTTCACGTCCTCGCCCGCCTTGCGCCGGTTGGATCCCGGCTTCAGGCCCGGCGGCAGGATCACGAAGCCGTCCTCGACCCG